>JAZUMI010000048.1:0-3610 GCA_045603505.1 Acutalibacteraceae bacterium | reverse complement strand
AAAGCCGACGATATAAAAAGTTTTCGCAAACCGAATACACCTTCATCATTCATTTTTCATTTAAATAAAATCTGCAGGTTTTTAAAATGATCAAACTTTTAGCACTCATTATGGCGCTTATGCTTGTAGCTTGTATTTTCGCAGGCTGTGGCGGCAGTGGAGATGATGGCTCCTCTGAGGTTGTTCTTAAATGGGCAATCGGTCAGAGCGAACAACCTGACACTCCAAAGGTTTTGGAAGAGTTTAATAAACAGCTTGCAAATTATCTTCCTAACACAAAGTTAGAGCTCATTCTTGATGCTCAGATTGCATCAAAGTGGTCTCTCTGGATGGCAGGCGGAACTGCCATCGATATCGCTCACTCTGGCTATCATACCGACCTTTATAGCGAAATAGCAAAGCATTCCTATATGCCACTTAATGAGCTTATCAAGGAATATGGTCCTAACATCGAAACTGAGCGAAGCATGTATGGCGTTGAGTATGGCGGTGGTACATATAATGGTGAACTTTATGCCATTCCTAATGTTCAGTATCATGTAAACAACTCGTTCTTTATTAACATTCCTTATGAGTTAAAGGATTATTTCCCGGTAGAAGAGGTTGTTAAAGAAGCTTATTCAAGCAGAAAAACAACCGCTAAAATGTATGAGCTTTTTGACCAGTATTTTACTGAGGTTTATTCAAAGAAACTTGTTGATACCGATACTATTTCAGCAATTATTGACGTTAACCGTATGCTCGATATGGCAAAACGCGGTTATGACTTTATCGGCGGTATGAATTCAAACCTTTGCTATGACCCCGATAAAGAGGATTATAAGATTATCGACTTCCATACAACAGAAGAGTTCAAAACCTTTATTGATTGGGCTTATAAGTGGTATCAAAAGGGATATGTTTCTAAGGATATCTTAACAGGAGCAGGCTCTGGTAGCCGCCTCTATGTTATCCAGACCACTTGGGGTAATAGAGGCTTCCTCGAGGATGGCGCAGATACCTATAAGGTTGAAAATGATAAGTCTATCGTAACAACAGGTGTAGACCGCCTCTATATCCAAATGAACAAGGTTGAAAACGATTATTTGGGAGCAAGTGAGCTTGGCAAAATTTCAACCTATACTTCAATTCCTTCAACCTCAAAGAATCCTGAGAGAGCTATGAAGTTCTTAAATATACTTCACAGCGAAGAGGGAAGAGACCTTATGAACCTTCTCTGCTATGGTCTTGAAGGCACCCACTATGATGTTGTTGATGCCGATAAGAATTATATAACTCCTTATGAGTATGCAGGTCAGGGTAATGCTTCTTGTAAGTATGGTATCCCTAACTGGATAATAGGTAATATTTTCTTTGCTGATGTTTGTCATCCGCTTTATGATGAAAATTATGTAAATCATGCAGTTGAGTATTATAAGAACCGCGAAGCTAACGCTTATAAAACAAAGCTCTATAATTTCTCAGCTAACATTGATGGCGTAACAAACGAGCTCGCTCAGTTAACCGCAGTTAACCTTGAATATGAAACTCAGCTTAAATCGGGCGCTTTAACCGATGTTAAGGCAACCTATGACCAAATGCTATCAAAGTGCGAAGCAGCAGGTCAGTCAAAGATTATCGCCGAGCTTCAAAAACAGGTTGATGAGTATATAAAGGGTTAATTTCCGAAGAAAATTAACCCATCGATATAAATCCTTTGTGGGATTTTCGATATATTTCAAAATATTCGATATACCTTGCGGTACGATATGTTCCTTACGGAACGAGATTTATATCATATCGAATTCGAGCGAAAGCGAGAATATATCGAATTTGCCATAGGCAAATATATCGGGTTGGCATATTGCCAACATATCGATAAAATAATTCCAATATAAAACGGTGGGAGGATTGTAAAAAATACAATCCCTCAGTCAAAACCAAACGGTTTTGACAGCTCCCTTTACACAAGGGAGCTGTCAACGGAAAAAAATTATAAAAAATTTCGCTTTAAAAAACACTAAAAATTCTTGCATAGAATATATTTCGGCAATACCCTTTTTGAAAAACGGTATTCTATCGAGGTCAGGCAAGAAAGTGCGTTTTTTAGAAATAAAAAAATTTAATTTAAGAAAAGGTGATATAAATGAAAACAAAAATTTTAGCAGTTATACTTGCTGTTGCTATGCTTGTTAGTATGTTGCCTATGTCAAGTGCTGTTTCGGCAAACGCATATTTTTCAAGTGATGAATTTGAAAACTTAGATATGTGGGAGGATATGGCTGCTAACTATAGAATGTCTACTGCACCCACAATTGGTACGGCATCTTCCGTTACTACATATGATGGAAAAACAGTTTTAAAGCCTGCAATTAGCCAAGGTAGAGCATCTGGTATGACCACAATTAAAGCGGCAAATTTCCCGACTGATAAGAGAGTTGAAACTATCACAACGAAATTCCGTTTGCCTTTGGAAAATGCTATGACTGCCGGTCAAACAAACCCTGATAGTTCACCTGGTGTGTATCTGCTTAGAATTAATAACTATAGCGGATTAGCATTCCAGGTAACCAACTACTATAATAAAAACAATGCAGCTGATACAAAGAACGGTACACTTGTTTACCAGTGGATAAATGTTTACTATTCTGAAGGTGCTACACAAGGTGGTAAGGTTGTTGATTGTGCGAGTGGCGTTAGCAGAAAAAATACAACTACTACAGCTGACCAGTGGATAACCGCAACATTTACATATGATTATTCACAAATAGCAGAAAACAAATTGACTGTAAGCGCAGTTTTAACTCCTGCTGATGGAAGTACACCGATTACTACCTCTTATACTAAAGAGTTTGAAACTGAAGGCAACAATGCTTACAGTGAAGGCTTCCAAATTGGTATCGTTGCAGCAGCATCTGCTAACATCACTTCATATTTTGATTCGTATGCTGTTGAGTTTGAGAAAACTGCTGCTGATAGCGCTAATGAGTTTAAAACCAAATATGCTGATGTTCTAGCTATTGAGGAAATAGGCACAAGCGGTGAATTTGAAACTGTAGAAGCTGCAATCGCAGAGTATGAAGTTCTTGGCGAAGATGTTAAAGCACTTCTTACTGCAGAAATTGCAAAGCTCAATGCTCTTTTGAATGATTGCTACGCAACCTTCTTTAGAGAAGATTATGCAGATGTATTGGCTCTTGAAACAGTTGCCAATAATGCACAGGCTTCTTCTGTTTTAGCTGCAATTGCAGCTTATGCTGAGTTTGATGATGCTGTTAAGGCTCTTTTAACCGATGAAATCGCAAAACTTAATGCTCTTAAGTCAACAATCAAAATTACTGAATTCGATTTTGAAGATGAGGCTTTATTCAATGAGGTTTGGGAATCTTTACCTGAAACAGGTGATATCCAGACAGGTAATAGCATTGCAACTTCAACACAAAAAACACCTGCAACCATAGTTGCTGATTCGTTGGATGAAAACAACAGTGTTCTTTCCCCTGAAATTAGAGACACTTCAAGAAAGCGTAAAATCTTGACTGTTAAGGAAAATTATCTTAATGAAGGTAAAATATCCTCTCTATCAACCGATTTGCGTATTGATGGAAGCGCAGAAAACTGGGATAGCACA
>JAZUMI010000047.1:0-4196 GCA_045603505.1 Acutalibacteraceae bacterium | reverse complement strand
TGATACGCTAAGGCAAAGAACTGTTTCTTCCCCTGCTTTCAAATCATTAAGTGTGAGTATATATTTTGTGTTTTTAGGAGTTTGACGGAAAGATAATTCTTTATTTGAAGAGAATGAAACAAAGGTTTCAGAACCGTTTTCAATATATTTCGAAACAAGACGGTTATCCTTAATTCTGAACTCTTCCCAAGTTCTCTCTCCTCCCCCCATTCCAACATTTTTATGCTCATGGATTTCGGGATAAAAAAGTGTATCATTATATATTTCAACATCTAAATTGCAATCAAAATTAGGAGTGATTACAAGAAAAACACGGCCATCCGAAACATATATTCCATAATCAAAAGTTTCACTTTCCGATTTAAAACCAAAGGGCAAAACTTCACATTTGTTTGGTTTTATAGCTGTTCTTTTGTTATTATCATTAAGGAAAAATTTGATTTCACTCCAAAAGCGTTTTTTAAACACTCTATAGTTTCCGCGAAGTTTCGGGCCGAAGTAATCTACCTCGCTTATACCCTCGTTTGTTACCTCTATAGCTGTTCTTCCGTCACAAAACCAACGTGGTGCGTGTGGAAGTCCTTTTTCACTATAAATTTTTCCGTTTTTTACTTTATAATCTATATTTCCCATTTGAAACACCCTTTAGCATTTATTTCCTGTATCATCTGTGAAGAAAATTTGCGGTTTTTCATCTGATAAAACAATGGCGCAGCCTTTATATTTACCCTCGCTGCCTCTATAACTAAAATCTGCTTGACCCGCCACAACGCAAGGACAATTTTGCACTCCATATAAATCGTACATACCGCCTTTTTCGTGAATTCCGCTCACATGTGTATGACCGAAAATGGCAAGCTCAGGTTCTATATTTTTATAAATTAGTTGCGCCCATTCTTTATAGATATCCATATCTATATTATACGGTGCAGGCACTTCACGACAAAGTGGATTATGTGAAATTACAAGTTTATGCTTAATATCCTTAGCATTATACTCGCCCTTTTCAACAACACCGCGAATAAATTCGGTTTCTTTTTCCTTAAATTCACGAAATGCTACACAATTGCCATACTCGTGATAATCATCTGCCGCATCCTCTCCACAATCAAGCACTAAGCCCCATATACTTCCCACCTTAAAAGTGAAATAGGTTCTGCCGTTATCGGTTGGGTTGTACTTAGCATAATCTTCGGCATAACTTCCTCTTGCATCATGGTTTCCGCGTGAAGAAACAACGGGTATTTCCCCTCTTGTTATTTCTGAAGTGAGATTTAAAAGATTAAAGAAATCATCCCTCTCTCCTTCATAAACATCTCCGTTCAGTATAAGCAAATCAAGGTCATCACCAAAATATTTTCCTGTATTTATAACACACTGCCTGAATCGGTGAGAATCAGAAATATCATAAATGTTTATTTTTTCACCTGTTACCGCCTTAAAGAAAAATGTGTTTTCAACTTCCGCCTCGGTTATAACATCAAAATAATCACGCTTTGCTACATTTCTGTAAACAACTGTATATTCCCCCGCTTTATCAAGTTCACCACAAGGAACATTTACAATATGAACGGGCACTTTTGAACGAAGAACTCCGTTTGCCGCATCATAGTATTTCTTGTTTGCTACCTTTATATAAAGAACAGTTTCGGTATTTGTAGTTACAAAAATCTGATAGTTGTCACCAACTGCAAAAACGGTTGGAAAAATTTTAAAATTTTGAGGCAAAATATTATTCTTCATCACTTAATACCTCCGTGTACTTTAAGTATATTTGAAACATAAAGAATGTCAACAAAAAAAGCCCGATTTGAAGAATTTTTCAAATCGGGCTTAATTAATTAGAAATTTTTAACTATTTCTTTTAGCAAACCTATACCCGACGCATTATCATAAAGCTTCATTGTTGTTACCGCAACACGCTCATTTATCTTCAAAAGATATCCTTGCTGACGCGCGTTAAATGACTTAACAGCAACATTTTTTTGCTCTTTAATTGCATTAGGGTCTTGAACAATGCTTTCGGTTTTTTGCACAACAGGCATTTTTGAGAATGACTCTACAACCGCCTTGGCTTTTACGCCAAACACTTCATTTATAATATCAGTCTTCATAATACGAGAAGACTGCATTAAGTCATAGAAATGCAAATCGCAGAAGTTTTCGTGTGGGAATTCGCCTAAAATTTTATCTTCGTTGATATTGGTAACAAGGTTACCGAGCGACCAACCTGCACGGAACGAGCAGAAGAATCTACCCGGGTCACGCTCACCGAGTTCTTCTCGGATAGGCGGTAGCATCCACGATGCAGGTAAATATCCGCCATCCACAAGCAATACCTTGCATCCTTTATCGATACAATTCTTTGTAACCTCATCATATTGGTCAGAAATTATTAGTGTTTCGGGTGTTTTAGCGGCAGTTTCAGCGAGTCTTGGGTCACGCCAACTGCGGCAACCGATAATAATTGAATCAACAGAAGAAAGTCTTTGCGCATAGGGGAATACCTTTTTAATTCCTCTAAAGGTTGCCATATCCTCTATATGCAAATAGATTTTAACATCGTTATCGGGTGCGGTATCAAAGCACCAGAAATCCCACTCGTTAAGAGCTACCTTACCGCACTCGCACTTAAACTGTGCACGAAGGGTTAATTTATTTCCACCGAGTATGGCAGGTGCTTTAAATTTGAAATCTAATACCTTTTTGGTAATACCCATAGCGGCATCGCACGGGGTCGACTGCTCGGTAATCACAGTATCACCGAGGAGCATTTGAACGCACATTTCACCCTTAACATCGCAAACGCCGAAGTTAGAAAGGGCGATAGCAATGCTTTGCTCGATTTCACAGGGGAATGAACGGTTAAGGAAGCCTCTATCCATAAGGACAGCAACATCTGCGTTTGTTCCATTCTTAAATATATCGGGGTTGCAGTTATAATTGCCGCCAATATCATCACAAAGACCTGCATTGCAAGCACTTCTGCGATAGAAGGTCCAAAGAGCATAACCACTAACATAAGGCATAAAGCGAGCCTGTTCTAAAAGGATACGGTTGTAATCCGAAGCCGAGCGTCTTGAATTTCTTATAAGAGCTTCATCTCTATCATCAAATCCGTTTTCAACTAACCAATTATAGCTTTGTGTTCCGTGGTCAGATTTAATACCATAAGGCACAGTAGCATCCTTTTCCTCTTTGCGAGAGGGCCAAACGCCGAATTTACCATATTCGTGAATAACGCAAGGCTTTCCGAGTGTTGTTCGAGCCAAATCATCCCAAGGGATATCGGTAAGTCCATCGTAAGCCCAAAGGAAGTTATCACTCCAAAGATGAGGAGTTTCGAAATCGTTAGGTAATTCGGGCAACTCACCCTGCATACCGAAAGCAATAATACCAAGTTGATTTTTGGTGTTTTCCTTTATGATTTTATAACCCATCTTAGCGCGATTGCGTTCAATAAGGCTATCAACCATAAGCTGTGAGCCCTCGTTACCGATACAGTAAACTGTAACGGACGGGTGCTTACGGCTTTGGCGGATAAATTTCTCCCACATTTCCATACCTTTTTCGATAGGTGTGGTTTTGTTAAAGTTAGAAACAAGGCCAAACTCAACATCAAGCATAAGGCCCACTTCATCGGCAATACACATCTCTTCTTCGGTTGGAACATGGGTGTGGCACCGGAAAAAGTTGAAGCCAAAGTCGGCTAAAGCCTTATAGCGTTTTCTTATAATTTCACTATCGGTCAAGGGGGCTATTGTTGGTGAATAATATTCGGAGCCTGTTCCCTTAAAGAAGGTTGGATTTCCATCAATAAGGATTTTTTCGCCTTCTGCTTTAATTTCACGAAGACCTGTTTTAAACTCGTTTGCTATAGCAACTGCGTTGTTATCGGTAAGGGTTGCCTTAACATCCACAAGGTTTGGCTCACGATATGACCAACGGGGTAAGCCATCAACACTAACGGGGATAGAAATTTCCGTCTTCTCCCCTGCTTTAACTGATATTTTATCCTTTACGATATTGCCGCCAACATTTATTTCAATTTCACCGTTATAATCCGCAGTATCCTCATTTATAACAACTGCTTCATAAAAGGCTTTGCCATCGGCAATGGATATATAAGCATCGGCAAAATCCAAGCTTCCGCCGATTTCTATTACCGGTTTACTATATATACCCGACCATTCCAT
>JAZUMI010000046.1:0-23014 GCA_045603505.1 Acutalibacteraceae bacterium | reverse complement strand
CAAAATAAAGCGTAATTATCCCTATAAAAAGAAAATACACCCAATTTCACACAATTATTCAGTTAGTTTGGCAATATTAGTATAACACATTAAAATTTAAATTGCAATAGTAAAAGGACTCCTAAACGGAGTCCTTACTATTATGATACCTCTTTTAATTGCCCCTCTGCTATACTTTGTGCAGTTTCAAGCATATTCTCAGCAAATATGCCATATCCCGTTGTGCTATCTTCAACGAGTACGTGAGTAATTGCACCAACAAGTTTTCCATTTTGTAAAATTGGTGCACCACTCATTCCCTGTACTATTCCGCCTGTTGTTGCAAGTAATTCACTATCCGTAACCTTTACAACGAGATTTTGTGTTTTTGAATGATATGCAGAATTTCTTTTTTCAATCTCGCAAGAATATAGCCGTGGCTCGTCTCCAGATATCGTACAAAGGATTTGTGCATAACCATCCTTAACCTCTTGCTTTAGTGCTACCTCAGTTAAATTTGAAACATCGATTCCACTCTGCGCACTTCCATAAACACCAATTTCACAGTTCTTCTTTATTCTTGCTAAAGATTCATATGTGAATCTGCCTTTAAGTTCTCCCGGAGAGCCCTTCGCACCCTTCGTAACATCAATTATTTCTGCAGAAACAAGCTCACCAGAACTAAGTTCTAATATTTCTCCTGTATCTTCATCACATATTCCGTGACCAAGACCACACAATACATCATTTATAGGGCTATAAAAGGTCAATGTACCAATTCCTGCCGAACTATCCCGCACCCAAACACCGATATTGTACTCGCCTGTTTCATGTGACATATGAGCTGTAACATTAATTTTCATTTTTTTACTGTTCCGCACAACATCAAACTGCATTTCTTTTCCGCCTGAATTTTTTATTATGCTAGATAAATCTTCATTAGTGTACACAGAATTTCCATCCACCGCAGTAATATAATCCCCCACTTGAAGACCTGAATCTTTTGCAGGATTAACTGCACCTGATACTGTTTTTACCTCTGAAATTTCAATTACAAGAACACCATTTGTATAAATTTTCATACCAAAAGGATTGCCAAGAACTGCTACGTGCATTTCATCAACAACCTCAACATTAACGGTAGAAAATGGTATTACACCGAACACCTTTAAATCGACCTCAAAACTCTCTCCTATGCGATTTTCGGTTACACCTTGCGTGAGTGCAGCGCCGTTATATTCAGCCGTTACCGGCACAAAAGTATTAATAGAAAATGCATCTCCGCTATTAATTTTATAATTTGCATTCACACAGTTCGAAAGATACGCAACAGCGCCAAAAAGCACAATCGACAAAGTGAGTAAAATAAAAAACAAGGTTTTTACTATTATTCTACATGCCTTCATAAAAACAAAATCTCCTTGATATTTGTTTTTATTATGTGCCTTTTTATAATAAAAAAATCATAGCAGTAAAAAATTACTGCTATGAAAAAAACATTTTTTTATATTTGATTTGATTTGGAGTTTCAAAAGAAACAAGTACCGTTTCGTTTCCTATAACCTCTATATTTTCCCAAGGAATGACCACATCTTCTTCTCTGCCAAATATACCAAAAAACCTTGGTTTACCTAGTATGATTACCGAGCACGCCTTCCCATTTTGCGTATCAATCTCAACATCGTTAATAAAACCGATTACTGCGCCATCCTTAACGGATACAACTTGTTTGTTCCTTAAATCAACAACTCTGCAACACATAATATCACTCCCATTGGTAAATTATATGTGCACAAATTTGCTTATATACTAATCGTTAAATACGTTTTCTTCTAATTCTTCTTCCTCATCATCAGGAACATCGAGACCTAAATTTCTGCGCTTCTCAATATCATCATCAGGATGCTCTGCATAATATGGGTCAATAACATACTTTTTAATTGTTGGGAAGATGTTATACTGAATAATTAAGAATTTTGCAAGCGGCAATATGAGTGCCGCTACAATAACAGTTAGTAAAGCGCCTAAAATAATATCTTTGAGGTGCGAAATAAGTAAGAAAAGACCTACAAAAAAACCTGTTGTTAAGAGGATACAAATTGAGCAAAGAATATTTTTCTTCATGTTAAGAAAAACAAATCTAAAACTGTTCTTATAAAGCTGACCTACTGTAAAGTTGAAGGTTATCATAAGTGTAAAAACATAGAAATTCATAATATAGAACACAAACAAAAGTCCTATCGAAAGGCCAAGACAAATTGCAGGAAGATAGCCTTTACCCGATATCATATAGAAGAAATAGATATCAAAGAACAAGAGAGCATAAACTATTGTGTTTATAATACCAACCGCTAAAGCCTGTTTAAAATTAGCTTTAATTGTATCAAAAAAGTCACTAAGTCCGAAAGAATGCTTATCAAGTGCCGTATTCCTTGCAACATTTGTAAGACCCGCATTTGCAATACCGGAAGTTATTACAGGTATTGAAATGAGTGAATAAACAAAATTTATCGGAATAAATTTCCAGAAGTTTCTGAAAAAAGTTTCAAAAAAGACAAAAAACGTTTTCTTTTTGGGGGCATCTTTTGCAATGCCAGGTCCCGGTTTTGAATAATTAAACAATCCTAAAAATCCCATTTTATTACCTACTTACTTTTTCTTTTTCTTATAAATTATTTTTTCACTGATAGAAATATCCTTAAATCCAAGCACATATCCGACCTCGCAAATAATCGCAGGGATAAACAAGGACAAAAGCAATAATAGATACTGCCACCAAGCAAGCTCTCCCGCAGTATAATTGCTTGTGCATATAATATCAATAAGGCCAAAAACAAAACAATTAACGAACTTATAAATAATTACCGAGAATTTTTCATAAGCACCAAGTCCACAAATTAAAAAGGTTATAAAGAATAAGAAATATGGTGTTGTGGCAAGTAAAGCAATTTTACCTCCGCGCCACTTATCTTCTTTAATTCTACCAAAATGCACCTTATTGCTATCCTTATTACCAAAAACCCACGAAACACCATAAATAAACGACCCCGTTAGCCATAAGGTTCCCACAAGTGTTAAAACGAGAAAAATGGTTCTTTCGGCATTAGACATATTATCGCGAATTTGAGTGGTGGAAACAGTATATCCCTGTTCTTCAAATTTTGACTTTTCGGTATCTTCGCCGTCTTTTGAATAATATGTATACAAATATTCATTTTGAGTGCCACCCTCACGAACACCGTAAGCATTATATCCAATCTCTTTAGTGAAAAGCGCTGTTGCCAACGTACTAATCATAATTATAATAAAAACACAAACAAAATTAGCAAATAAAAACCGCCAGAAAACCGAGGCAGATTTCTTAATTAAATCTTTCATTTAAAAAACTGACCTTTCAGAAAATAAATACTATAACATTATATATTATCTAAATAAAAAATGCAAGAAGATATACCACCTTCTTGCACTCATTAATAATTTGTTTACAAAATCAACAACAAAACTGTTAACAATACTGCTGCAGAAATACCGATAATTGAAAAGGTTATAACCTTTTTTCTTGTGATACGTTTACGAAGAGTTGGTGTTTTTCTCACATCTTCAAAACCGAGCACCAGGTTCCCTGCCGCTTTGCGCAACTGCTTTGCACTTAAATTTCCATACTCAGGTGTTACATAAAGCACAATTTTTTCAAACATCTTACTGCCTGTATTATTAACTTCTATTATTGTTTTATTTACACCTTTAACCATCAAAATACCTCTTAAACTTTTCTATATGGGTATTATTGACAAAAGGCGAAAAAATATACAACTTCCTATTTTAAGAATTCTAATGAACGCTCAACAACGTCAATACAATCTGAAAAGTCCTCTCCCTTATCCTTATTTCTGTAATCGTACATATTACAGTACATAGAAATATTTTCGTATAAATTTTGGGCGTGTTCCCTTTCAATTCGGTTTATGTTTTCAAGAAAAGCACCATACTGTTTTTTTAATAGCTTTTTATTAGCATCATTCACTAGTCTTTCATAATCCTTAAGGCAAAAGAAAGGTTGCGAATTGAACATATCACGGAATTCACTTTCACGCTCATAAGTGCGATAAATCGTTTCAATAAGGCGAGACATTCCCCACTCTATTTTATCGCATATAAAACAACTTTCACTAATCATTCTTCCCTTTTGCGCTTTTTTGCCTGAAAAGTTGTTTTCTTTTAGTTCATCAATATGTGTTTGAAGCATTAGTGCTAACTGCAGTCTTCCTTTGTGATTATAAAGGTCATCAAAATGCTTATCACAAAATCCAACCCTGTTTGTTTCAATTCTCACATCAGGCTCCATCATTGCATCCCCAAGAATATAATCAATCATTCTTTCTTCAATGATTTTTCTCATTCTGCAAATAGGACATCCATCGTTAACCTCAAAAATTTCGGTTACAGGGATAGTGCATATATCGTTTCTCATTTTATTTCTCCTAAAATATTCTATTGATATTATAACAAAAAAATTGTATAATTCAAACATAAATATTTTTTATGGTGAATTTTAATGTTAGAAAAATATTCTGTTGGTAATGATTTACATATTGAGGGTATAAAAAACCTCAAGCTTGATATGACTCTTGACTGTGGTCAGGCTTTCCGTTGGTCAACGGATGACGGTGTAGTTTGGCGCGGTTTCGCCTTTGGAAAGTATCTTGAATTATATATGGAAGACGAAACTACACTTGTACTTGTGAACACAAGTATGGAAGAATATGAATCTATTTGGAAAAAGTATTTTGACCTCGAACGTAATTATGGCGAAATCATTGAAAAGGTTTCAGAAAATGAAATTCTAAAAACCGCCTCACAATACGGAAACGGTATTCGAATTTTAAACCAGGAACCGTGGGAAACGCTTTGTTCATTTATCATTTCGCAAAACAATAATATCCCAAGAATTAAGGGAATTATCGAAAGACTTTGTGAAAATTTTGGTGAAAAGAATGGTAACGGTTTTTCCTTTCCTGCCGCCGAAAAAATAGCACAACTCACACTTGATGATTTAAGTGTACTCAGAAGTGGTTTTCGGGCAAAATATATACTTGATGCTGCACAAAAAATTGCTTCAGGAGCGGTCAATTTAGAAGTTTTAAAGTCTATGTCTATAGATGATGCTCGAAACGAACTTATGAAAATAAAGGGAGTTGGTCCAAAAGTTGCTGACTGCACACTTCTTTTCTCCCTCGAACATATTGATGCGTTTCCGAAAGATGTATGGATAAAACGCGCTATGGAAAAACTTTTTGAAGGACAACTTCCCGAATGCGCAGTTCCCTATGCAGGTATTGTTCAGGAATATATTTTCTACTATGCAAGAACAACTAAACTTGAAATTTAAAAAAGGCACTCGAGAGAGTGCCTTTAATTTATTTACCAAGTAATTTTGTTTTTTCAAACGATGCTTTAACGGCGGTTTTAATATCTTCTTCAAAGGAAGATGAGTTAAAGGATTTTACGCCTTCGATAGTGCTTCCACCAGGACTGCAAACCATATCTATAAGCTCATCGGCACTATAACCGGAAGTAAGTAAAAGTTCAGCAGCACCCGATAGGGTTTGAGCGGCATATTTTAACGCTTTATCACTATCTAAACCGCAAGTTTCCCCCGCTTTTGCCAAGTACTTAGCAAAAAGATAAACAAAAGCTGGACCACAGCCCGAAATGGCACACCCTGCATCAATGAATTCTTCAGGGAGTTTATCAAGCATTCCTGCTTCGCTGAGCGCATTGCAGAACTCTGTCTCTTCATCATTTGTTATCGCCTTACAAAGAGAATATAAAATCATACCCTTTCCAACACTTACCGGTGTATTAGGCATAATTCTGATGATTGGATATTTATCTCCAATCATTTCGTTAAAGGAAGAAATTTTAATCCCTGCCGCCATCGTTACAAGAATAAACCTATCCTTACGCTCTGCTAATATAGGTTTAATTTGTTTAATAAGGTCAGGCATACCCTGTGGTTTAACACCAAGGAAAATGTATTTTGAGTTTTTTACAACTTCTAAAATATCAGCACTCTTACAACCAAGTTTTAATGCAAGTTCCATAGATTTTTCCGCAACAGCATCACACAAAACAACATCGTTTTTATACTTCTTGCAAACTGCACTTGCGAGTGCGCCGCCCATATTACCTGCACCAATAAAACCGAATTTATATAATGACATTTATTTTCTCCTATCTGATTTGTCCGTTTCCTTTAATGATATACTTATAAGTGTTAAGTTCACGAAGACCCATAGGACCTCTTGCGTGTAATTTTTGAGTAGAAATACCCATTTCACAACCAAGCCCAAACTCTCCACCATCAGTAAAACGGGTTGAAGCATTAACATATACCGCCGCCGAATCTACCTTGCTTGTAAATAAATTGGCATTTTTTTCATTTTCGGTTATTATACTCTCACTATGATGGGTTGAATGTGCCGCAATATGTGAAATGGCATCTTCAACACTATCTACAATCTTTACTGCCATAATATAGTCTAAAAATTCAGTATCAAAATCCTCAATTGATGCCGCTTTAGCATCAATAATTTTTAATACATTTTCATCACCGCGAAGTTCAACTCTATCTTTGAACATATCAAAAAGTTTCGGCAAAAATTCATTTGCGATGTTTTTATGAACAAGACAAACTTCAGCCGCATTACAAACAGAAGGGCGGCTTGTTTTTGCATTATTTATAATATCAAGTGCCACATCAATATTTGCAAACTCATCAACAAAAATATGACAAATACCCGTTCCTGTTTCAATACAAGGCACTTTAGCATTCTGGGTGCAAGCCGATATAAGACCTTTTCCACCTCTTGGAATGAGTAAATCAACCAAGCCAACCGCAGTCATAAGCTCATTTGCACTTTCTCTTGTGGTATCCTCAACAAGATTCACATAATCTTCATCAACACCGCAGGTTTTAAGCGCACTTTTTAAGGCTTTTACAATAGCAAACGAAGTATTAAATGCTTCTTTACCTCCTCGAAGCACACAAACATTGCCACTCTTAAAGCTGAGTGCTGCCGCATCCGAAGTGACATTTGGACGACTTTCATAAATAATTGCAACAACGCCAAAAGGCACCGAGGTCTTGCTAATAACCAGTCCGTTTTTATTTTCACACTTTTCAATAACTGCACCAACAGGGTCATTTAAAGCTGCAACCTCTAAAATACCGTTCGCCATAGAGGTAATACGTTCAGAATTTAGTTTTAATCTATCAAGCATAACCGAAGATACGCTTAATTTTGCATTTTCAATATCAATTTCGTTAGCCGAAAGTATTTCGCTTTCATTGTTTTTTAAAGCATTTGCCATTTCGATTAAAACTTTATTCTTTAATTCAGTAGAAAGCGGTGCCGATAGGCTTACCGCTTTCGCTCTTTTCAAGATATCAATAGTAGCAACCATATTATGCCTTCTTTGCAATAAATTTTGTTCCTATTTCTTTTCCATCAATAATATCATAAATTATATCGGGGTTGCTTCCATTTGCAATAACAACATCTGTTCCTGCAGCATTTGCAATTTTTGCTGCCTTGATTTTTGTTGCCATACCGCCTGTTCCGAGATTTGAACCGACACCGCCTGTCATTTCTTCAATTTCGGGTGTTATTTCGGAAACAATATGCAATAAAACTGCATTTTCATCTTTATGCGGGTCAGCGGTATAAAGTCCGTCAATATCAGAAAGTATTATAAGCAAATCAGCGCCGAGTGTTGTTGCAACTATTGCGCCTAATGTATCATTATCACCGATTATAATTTCATCAGTTGCGATAGAGTCATTCTCATTAAGAATAGGAATAACTGAAAGTTCCAAAAGCCTTTTCATTGTGTTTTCAAAGTTGGCTTTTCTAACTTCATGCTTAATATCATCGTCGGTTATAAGTATTTGCGCAACCGTGTGATTATACTCAGAAAACAATTTATCGTATGTATACATAAGCTCACATTGACCGATTGCCGCTGCTGCCTGTTTTGTTGGAATATCAGTAGGTCTTGAAGTGAGACCTAATTTACCAACACCCATACCAATAGCACCCGAAGAAACCAAAATGATTTCATTTCCTGCATTTTTTAGGTCACTCATAACCTTACACAATTCTTCAACACGGCGAATGTTAATTCTACCCGTTTTATGCGCAAGAGTTGATGTTCCAATTTTTATAACAATTCTCATAACTTTATCCTAATGTTGCGGCAATTACCGCCTTTATTGTGTGCATTCTGTTTTCTGCCTCATCGAAAACAATAGACTGTTTGCTTTCAAAAACCTCATCAGTAACTTCCATCGCATCACGTGAGAAACGTTCGCCCATTTCCTTACCGACAATAGTTTTAAGGTCGTGGAAAGATGGCAGACAGTGCATAAACACGGCATTCTCTCCTGCATTTTCCATAACCGCTTTGTTTACCTGATAGGGCGAAAGTTCTTTAATTCTTTCTTCCCAAATTTCAACGGGCTCACCCATCGAAACCCAAACATCGGTGCAAATAACATCGGCATTTTTAGTTGCAACCTTTACATCCTCGCAGAAGTTAAGGGTTGCACCTGTTTTCTCGGCAATTTTTTCGCACTCTTTAATAAGGTTTTCATCGGGGAAATATTTCTTTGGTGCACAAGCAGTGAAATTAAGTCCCATCTTTGCACAACCAACCATCAAGGAATTGCCCATATTATAACGGGCATCACCCATATAAACAAAGTTAATACCCTTAAGGCGACCGAAATGCTCTTTAATGGTTAAGAAATCGGCAAGAATTTGGGTTGGATGAAACTCGTTGGTAAGTCCGTTCCAAACAGGAACTCCTGCATACTTTGAAAGCTCCTCAACAATTTCCTGACCATAACCTCTATACTCAATACCATCATATAGTCTACCAAGCACTCGAGCTGTATCGGCAATGCTTTCTTTTTTACCGATTTGAGAGCCCGAGGGGTCAAGATAGGTTACATGAGCACCCAGGTCATACGCTGCAACCTCAAAGCTACAACGAGTTCTTGTGCTTGTTTTTTCAAATATTAAGGCGATATTCTTGCCTTCACAAAGTTTATGCGGTATTCCGTTTTTCTTTTTACATTTCAATTCCGCCGCTAAATCTATTAAACATTCAATTTCGGCAGGAGAAAAATCAAGAAGTTTTAAAAAACTTTTCCCTCGAAAATCCATAAAAACTCTCCTAATCGTTTACTTCTTTAATAACTTTTATTGCTTTTTTGAGCAAATCCCAAGGAATATTTAAGGCAGGTAAAAGTCTTACCTTATCCTTTGCTTTAATAACAATAACGCCTTGTTCCCTACACTCCTTAACGACCTCGTTAACATCCTTTTCAGTGTTAAATCCGAGCATTAGGCCAAGACCGGATATATTACTAATACCCTTGCAAAGTGAAAGTTCACTCTTAATATATTCCGATTTTTCTTTAACCTCGCTTAAGAGCTTATCATCAATTCTCGAAATAATATTAACTGCACCAGCACAAGAAATCGGATTGCCACCAAAGGTTGAACCGTGTGTTCCTGCTGTTAAAACATTTTCGCATTTATCGCCAAAAAGTGTTGCGCCAATTGGTAAACCTCCGCCGAGTCCCTTAGCGGTCGTTACTATATCGGGTTTAATTCCGTAATTCATATAAGCATAAAGTTCGCCCGTTCTACCATTTCCCGTTTGAACTTCATCTGCAATCATGAGTATATCTTGCTCCTTTGCAATTTGAGCAATTTTTTCAACAAATTCATTTTCAAGCGGTAACACACCGCCCTCGCCTTGAACTAATTCAAACATAATTGCAGCGCATCTTTGCTCATTAACAGTTTTTTCGAGCGCTTCAATATTGTTTGCTTCCACATAAGAAAAGCCCTCTGTGAGCGGCAAAAAGTCATTATGGAATGTATCCTGGCCTGTTGCGGCAAGAGTTGTTATTGTTCTACCGTGAAAACTGTTTTTAAGGGTTATAATCGTATAATAATCTTTTCCTTTTTTTTCGGCGGCATATTTTCTTGAAGCTTTTATTGCGCACTCGTTAGCTTCGGCACCTGAATTTGAAAAGAATACCTTTTTAAACCCTGTTCTCTCACAAAGCATTTTTGCAAGAACTGCATCAGGCTTCGAATAGAAAAGGTTTGAGGTATGCTGAACTGCACCTAACTGTTCAATAACCGCATTTTTCCACTCTTCATCACAATAACCGAATGTATTTACTGCGATACCTGTGCTAAGGTCGATATACTCTTTTCCGTTTTCATCAAAAGCTATTGAACCTTTACCGGTTTCAATATAAAGCGGAAATCTTGCATAGGTATTTGCAATATACTGTTCATCATTTTTAATAATGTTCATACTATTTAACCTCGGTTACCATTGTGCCTGCACCCTCATCGGTAAGCATTTCTATAAGCAATGAATGGTGAATTCTTCCATCCATAATAAACACCTTTTTAACACCGCGCTTTATCGCCTCGATACAGCACTCAACCTTAGGTATCATACCACCGGAAATAGTGCCATCGGCAAAAAGTTGCTTCGCATCTTCTAAATCAATTTTTGGAATAAGCGAAGTCGGGTCGTCCTTATCTTTTAATATACCGGCAATATCGGTCATTGAAACAAGGCACTCAGCACCCAAAGCACCTGCAATATAAGCCGCTGCTGTATCGGCATTAATATTATAAACGTTACCGTCATTATCACAAGCAACTGTTGATACAACAGGAATATACTTATGCGCCAAAAGGTCTAAAATAGGGCTTACATTAACATCGGTAATCTTACCGACAAAGCCTAATTTTTCATCCTTCTTCTCGGCTAAAAGCATATGAGCATCAATACCTGAAATACCCATTGCTCTTCCGCCCTTAGTTCCAAGCAAATTAACAAGACTTTTGTTAATTTTGCCCGCAAGCACCATTTGAACAACATCGGCAGTTTCCTTGTCGGTAACACGAAGCCCATCAACAAAAACTGATTCCTTGCCGATTTTATCAAGAGTATCGGTGATTTCGGGACCACCACCATGAACTAAAACAACCTTAACACCAACAAGGCGAAGAAGAACAATATCCTCCATAACCTGTTGCTTTAATTCCTCGTTTATCATCGCATTTCCGCCATATTTAATTACAACAATTTTGCCGTAATAATTCTGTATGTAAGGAAGTGCCTGTGTTAAAATTTCAGCTCTTTGAGCATTTGTTATTTCAAGTGCCATAACTTTTCTCCATCTAAATTTTAAGTTCTATAATCGCCATTGATTTTCACATAATCATAAGTAAGGTCGCAACCCCAAGCAACCGAAGAAACTTCTCCGCTATTAAGGTTTATGATTATATCAATTTCATCCTCAAGCAAAATTTCTTTTGCTTTTTCTTCTGAAAAATCAATTCCTGCACCATTTTTGCATACAGGGATTTCGCCTTTGTTTGATTTAAAGCTAACATCAATTTTTGAAACATCGACCTTTGCGCCCGAATAACCAATTGCGCATAGCACTCTTCCCCAGTTTGCATCGGCTCCAAACATTGCTGCTTTCATAAGTGAAGAACAAACAACACTTTTTGCAACGGTTTTTGCGGTTTGCAAATCGCTTGCACCCGAAACCTTACATTCGAGAAGTTTTGTTGCACCCTCACCGTCAGCCGCAATTTTGCGACAAAGGTTAACACAAACTGTGTTTAATGCTTTCATAAAAATTTTGAAATCTTCGTTTTCTTGGGTTATTTCTTCATTTTCGGCAACACCGTTCGCAAGAACACAAACCATATCATTTGTTGAGGTGTCCCCGTCAACACTAACCATATTAAAGGTGTTTGCGATATCGGTCTTTAATGCTAATGACAACATTTCGGGCGAAATCTTACAATCGGTAGTTATAAAAACAAGCATTGTTGCCATATTTGGATGAATCATACCGGAACCTTTGGCAATTCCACCTATTACACATTCTTTTCCGCCAACGCAAAACTTAACTGCAACCTCTTTAACCTTAGTATCTGTGGTCATAATTCCTTCGGCCGCATTAAGACTTCCGTCACTTGAAAGTTCGCCAATAAGCAAAGGTATTCCGTTCTTAATCGGAGTTATATCGAGCGGTTGACCGATGACACCCGTTGAAGCAACAACAACATCCTTTGCCGAAATACCCATATTTTCCGCTAATGCCTCACAGGTTTGCTCCGCGATTTCGATACCATTTGCGTTGCAGGTGTTTGCATTACCGCTATTGCAAATAATGGCACTCGCATAGCCATCACTTATATTTTCCTTTGTTACCTGAAGCGGTGCTCCTTTTACAAGGTTAGTTGTATAAACCGCCGCCGCCGAAGCCTTTTTCTCGCTAATAATCAAAGCGAGGTCACGCTTTGTTCTATTTTTTCTTATTCCGCAGTGAATGCCACTTGCCTTAAAACCTTTTGCCGCACATACACCGCCACTTATAAATTCCATCATAATTCTCCTATATTAAACCTCAAGTCCTTTTTCTTTTGCCGCATCAAGAACGATATTAAGACATTCAACTGCGGCACCCGAGGCACCTTTACCAAGATTATCATATCTTGCTACAAGCAAAATTCTTTCATCGTTGCCTTCTACCGAGATTTCCATACTATCTTTACCCGATAACTTATTTGCACTCAAAAATCCGTTCTCATTCGAATTTTCAGTGTAATAAACAATGCTGCTCGAGTATTTATTTTGGTATGCTTTCTTAATATCGTTAACACCTTTTCCGTTTGCTAACATGCTTGAGAAAATTGGAACAGTGACTTCCATACCGCTATAAAATCCCGATACAACAGGGCAAAAAATAGGTTCACTATCTATTCCTGATATAATCTTCATTTCGGGCAAATGCTTATGCTTTTGAGCAATACCATATTGTCTTGGAGCATCAAGCGATGTATCGCGTGATTCATCTTCATATTCCGCAATCATTTTCTTTCCGCCGCCACTATATCCCGTTATTGAAAAACAGGATAAAAGCACATCTTTATTTAAGATACCACTTTCAATTAACGGATAGATTAAAGCAATAAATCCACTTGCATGACAACCCGGCACTGCAATTCTTTTGGAAGACTTAATTTTTTCTTCGCACTTCTCTGAAAGTTCTGGAAAACCGTAAGCCCAATCGGGATTTGTTCTATGTGCAGTTGATGTATCAATTACAACCGTTTTATTATTTTCAATTAATGAAACCGACTCTCTCGCCGCATCATCGGGCAAGCAAAGAAAAGCAATATCCGCTTCGTTTAGCGCTTTTGTCTTTGCATTTATATCTTTTCTAAGTTCCTCACTTAAAGTGATAATCTCAATATCATCTCGACATTCAAGTCTTTCATAAATTCTAAGACCTGTTGTTCCCGCTTTACCGTCAATAAAAACCTTTTTAACCATTTAAAAACTCCGCTATAAATTCTAATTGCTTGTTAATGGAAGCCTCTCCTGTGCCGCCTTGAGATATTCTCTTTGAAACACAGGTTTCGAGTGAAATCTCGTTATATAGTTCTTCAGTAAAAACTTCGCTAAACTCTTTATACTTCTCAATTGGTAATGTTTCAAGAACAAAACCATTCTTAATGCAAAAACCAACTATTTCACCAACATGCTTATATGCAGTTCTGAAAGGCATACCTTGTTTTACAAGCCAGTCAGCAAGGTCAGTCGCATTTATAAAGCCTTCCCCTGCCGCCTTTTTCATATTTTCAGGCAAAACTTTCATAGTAGCAACCATAGGTGCAAAAATCTCTAAACATTTTTTAACGGTATCAACACCATCAAATATTGCTTCCTTGTCCTCTTGCATATCCTTGTTGTAAGCGAGTGGCAAACCTTTAAGTAATGTTAACATTGCAATAAGGTCGCCATAAACTCTGCCTGTTTTTCCGCGAACAAGCTCAGCCATATCAGAATTTTTCTTTTGAGGCATAATACTAGAACCTGTTGTATAACTATCATCAAGCTCAACAAACTTAAATTCCCAAGAAGACCAAAGAATGATTTCTTCAGAAAAACGGGAAAGATGCATCATAAGTGTTGCAAATGCCGATAAAAGTTCAATGCAAAAATCTCTATCCGAAACGCCATCAATACTGTTTAGTGTTATTCCGTCAAAACCTAATTTTTCAGCGGTCATATAACGGTCAGTATCGTATGTAGTACCCGCAAGAGCACAAGACCCAAGCGGCGAATAGTTCATTCTTTTTTTTGCATCTTCAATTCTTCCAACATCACGAGTGAGCATCATAGCATACGCTAAAATGTGATGCGCAAAGGTTATGGGTTGAGCTCTTTGAAGATGCGTGTATCCCGGCATAATATCCATTTTATGCTCTTTTGCAACATCGTAAATTGCCTTAATTAACTCTTTAATTAAAGCAATGATTTGTTCAGCTTCATCACGAAGATACAGTCTTATATCAACTGCAACCTGGTCATTACGACTTCTTGCGGTATGCAAGCGTTTACCCGTATCTCCAATGCGTTTAGTAAGTTCTGCCTCAACAAACATATGGATATCTTCGGCATTCTCATCAATTAAAAGTTTGCCACTTTCAATATCGGCGAGAATGACCGAAAGACAGTCGATGATATCATCGCTGTCTTTCTTTGAAATTATACCCTTTGCCGAAAGCATAGCCGCATGGGCCATTGAGCCTTCTATATCCTGTTTATACATTCTCGAATCAAAATGAATCGAAGAATTAAAATCATCTGCGAGTTTATCGGTTGCCTTAGCAAACCTACCCGCCCACATTTTTTCCATTATAATACCTGCTTTAGAATTATTTTAAACCGTTCTTTGCCTTCATCTTTGCATAAACCTTGGTGGGTAATCCGTAAAGATTTATAAATCCTGCCGAATCTTTCTGGTCGTAAACCTCATCCTCATCAAAGGTTGCAATTTCGGGGTCATAGAGTGAATATGGCGATTTAACACCTGCATTTATCATATTGCCCTTGTAGAGCTTAAGAGTAACATCAC
Source organism: Acutalibacteraceae bacterium (assembly GCA_045603505.1). Lineage (GTDB taxonomy): Bacteria > Bacillota > Clostridia > Oscillospirales > Acutalibacteraceae > UBA737. Next base: position 7,992 of record JAZUMI010000046.1, on the reverse strand, counting down.
CTGTAACTGTTTTTTGAGTTGTTTTAACAAAGGAAAGGATTGCCTCGGTTAAAGGAGTGAACCACTGAGCATTGTAAACAAGTTCAGCAAGTTTTTGAGCAATAAGTGATTTATAATGTGCAGTTTCCTTATCAAGACAAATTGTTTCGAGAACATTATGTGCCTTATAAAGAATTGCGCCACCGGGAGTTTCATAAACACCACGGCACTTCATACCAACAAGTCTATTCTCAACTATATCGAGAAGTCCTATTCCATTTTCGCCACCGAGCTTGTTAAGTGTTTCAACAATTTCAACAGCACCCATTTCCTTACCGTCAACTGCGGTTGGAACGCCCTGCTCGAAGTGAACGGTAACATAAGTTGCCTTATCGGGAGCCATTTCAGGAGAAACACCCATTTCCAAGAATGTTGGGTTATTATATTGAGGCTCGTTCATTGGGTCTTCAAGGTCAAGACCTTCATGTGATAAGTGCCAAATGTTCTTATCCTTTGAATAGTTGGTTTCACGATTTATCTTTAGAGGAACGTTATGTGCTTCGGCATACTCTATTTCCTCTTCACGAGATTTGATATCCCACTCACGCCAAGGAGCAATAATAGGCATATCGGGTGCAAAAGCTTTGATAGCAAGTTCAAAACGAACTTGGTCGTTACCCTTACCTGTGCAACCATGACAAATAGCGTCAGCGCCCTCGGCGATAGCTATTTCTGCAATTCTTTTTGCAATTGGCGGACGTGCAAAAGCAGTTCCTAACATATAATCTTCATAAAGTGCGCCTGCCTGTACACAAGGAAAAACATAATCGGTTAAAAACTCTTCGGTTAAATCCTCTATGTAACATTTTGAAGCACCTGTTTTAATTGCCTTTTCTTCAAGTCCTTCAAGTTCACTCGCCTGACCAACGTTTCCTGAAACTGCAATTATCTCAGGATTATTGTAATTCTCTTTAAGCCAAGGAATGATAATTGAAGTATCAAGTCCTCCCGAATAAGCAAGTACTACCTTTTTAAATTCTCTTTTTGCCATTGTAATTTCCTCCGTTTGCATATTTTTGAAACTCCATGCATAAATATTAGCACATTTAGGCGATTTATGCAAGTATTTTTGAATAAAAATTCATAATTTCCGCATTTTTACACATATTTTTGCATAAATTCCTAACATTTTGTGCATATTGTCAATAAATTAAAGATGCGAAAGCATAAAATCGATGCCCATTTCAATATCCGCCGAGAACTCGTGAACACCCTTGAAAACATGGAACTTTAAATTATCAGCCGCATTAGCATAATATTTTTCCAAGCGTTTAATCTCTTGCTTCGCAAAGAGAACATCAAACAACGGGTCATTATCCCCTACCTCTATGTAAAACGGTCTCGGGTAAATAAGAGCAGCTGCTTCGGAATCAAAGAATGTGTTTGCTGCATTTTGGAAAACCCAATCGAACCAGTTATATCTGTATCTGTTGTTAAATTGCGAAGAGCTAACTGCCGCTTTAATTCGCGTATCAACAGCGGTAGTAAACATTGTATAAAAGCCGCCATAGGAAAGTCCTATCATACCGAAAGAGTTATTAACAAATTCTTTAGTTTCGAGCCAATCGATACATCTTTCGATACAATAAATTTCAAGAGCAGTTACTGAACCGCCAAGCTGCTTGAGTGTTGTATCAACCCACTGTCTTTCAGTTTTTGGTCCAAGTCGTGTTTCTTCCCAAAGAAGCAACTGCGGAGCAAAAACGTGAACGCCTTTGTTAAGAAGTCGCTTTATCACCTTGTTATAGTTTCCGTTATTAAAGAAACCTGCCACCATTTCCGGTGCACCAAGTCCACCGTGTTGCGCAATAACAAGCGGAAGTGGACTATCACTGCGTTTCTTAAACAACATACCGTAAAACCAAAAATCCTCGAACACTTCAATTTGAACACGATAAATATCGCAATCCTCTTCGCTTGTCACGAAAGTTTCTTTAACACTAAGATAAGGTGTTGCTTCTTTATTCAGTGGCCATCCAAGCATATTTTTGAACATTTCACGATACTTTTCAGGCTCATTTATGATGTTTTTAGCGAAATCATCTCTTACCTTGTCAGCTTCGGCCTGTTTTTTTAATATAAGTTTTTGAATGCTGTTATAATATTCAACACGATACGGATTGCCGACGCTATCAAGTTCTACATAGTCAAAAGTATTTTTCATTGAAATTGCCTCCATGCATAAAAATAACTTGCTTTTTAGTATATAACAGTCGATGATATCTGTCAAGTAACATAGTAAATATATTATATAATAGTCCCTTTTTAAGAAATATTCAAAATGATATCACCAGATTTGCGATATTCGGTAGGTGTCATCCCTGTAATACTTTTAAAGGTTTTATTAAAATTCGCAGTGTTATTAAAACCGCATTTTGTCGCTATTTCTAAAATTGTATCGGTATTTGACATATCCGTAATAAATTTTATTGCCAAGTCTATACGTTTTGAGTTAATATAAGACCAAAGAGAAATGTTATTTACCTTTTTAAAAAGTGAACAAAAATAGTTAGGTGTTAACCCGGCAATGTCCGCCAATCTTTCAAGGCTTAATTCACCGGTAAAATTATCGTCTATATAGTTCATCGCCTTACGAATTCCATGAAGATTTTTTATATTATTTTGTGCAAATTCTTCACCATAATTGAAGTTTCGTATCAAAGTTACTGTAATTTGATTTATCAAAGATTTCACCATAACTTTATACTCGCTTTTTTTAGCGGTTAACTCTTCTTCAATTTTCTGAATTAAAAAAGATAATTCGGCACTGTTTTTTGTTTTTATAACGCTTTCAAAATTCTTTCCGTGAGCAAAGCAGAAGTTTATGTTTTTCTCGGTAAAATCATCGTGTGAAGTATTCCTCAAATACCTTGGAACAAAGTGCATATTAAGAAGCGTAAGGCCACCATCAAAGACTTCTTTTATGCAGTGTGTTTCGTTGCTCGAAAATACAACCACATCGCCTTTTGAAATTTCATATTCTCGCTCTTCGGTTAAATAAATTGCCCTTCCCGAAAGCACAACCGCAATTTCAAAATTTATATGTGAATGCTTGTAAATGGTTCTCTTGCCCTTTGGAACAGTGACCCTCCACATTTTAAGCATTTCTTCCCCCGTATTTGTTTTAATAATTCCAATATTTTCAATCATTTTACAAAACCGCCAATCGTAATATAGTTTGCAAACATTGTAATATATTTGTTGAAGTTAATTTGCTAAAATCATAGAATATAAGTGGATTATAAAACTTAGAGTCAAAAAAGTCAATTGTAATTTTTTTGACTACAAATTTTAAAGGAGAAATTTTATGGCAGACTTTAACAGATGTTCAAACCCCAGCGATTTAAAAATCACCGATATGCGCTTTGTCGATATTGATGGTGCCCCTAAAAGATGCACTATTTTAAGAATCGATACCAACCAAGGTATAAGCGGTTTCGGTGAAGTTCGTGATGCTTCTTCAAAAACATATGCACTTATGCTCAAAAGCCGAATCTTAGGAGAAAACCCCTGCAATGTTGATAAAATATTCCGCAAGATAAAGCAGTTCGGCGGTCCCTCTCGCCAAGGCGGAGGTGTCAGCGGTATTGAAATTGCACTTTGGGATTTGGCAGGCAAAGCTTATGGCGTTCCGCTTTATCAGCTCCTTGGTGGAAAGTTCCGTGATGAAGTTATGGTTTACTGCGATACTGATGTTGATGGCAAGCATACAGGTCACGATATGGGACTTGCATTAAAGAAAAGAATGGAAATGGGCTTCACATTCTTAAAGATGGATTTAGGTATTGGCTTGCTTCTTGATGAGCCCGGTACGCTTAATGCACCATTAGGTTTTATCGATGATATGAAAAAATATGCGAGCCACATTCTTAATGTTCAAGGCGGCAGTGTTACATCTGATATGGTAAAACACCAAAAGAGTTATTCAATAGTTACAACTGCGCACCCTCACACGGGCATACACCTAACCGAAAAAGGCCTTGATTACCTTGAAAATTATGTTAAAGAGGTGCGAGAGGTTATAGGTTATGAAGTGCCGCTCGCTATCGACCATTTCGGTCATATTTGCGTTGAGGATTGCATAAAATTTGCTCGCCGAATGGAGCCATATAACCTTGCCTGGATTGAGGATATGGTTCCGTGGATGTACACCGACCAATATGTAAAACTTGCAAACAGCACAACCATCCCCGTTTGCACAGGCGAAGATATATACTTAAAGGAAGGCTTTGAAACCTTAATGAAGGCCGGCGGTGTTTCGGTTATTCACCCAGACATTTTAACCTGCGGTGGCGCCTTAGAGCTTAAGAAAATCGGTGATCTTGCCGATGAATACGGTGTTGCAACTGCAATACATATGGCTGAAAGTCCTGTTGCTTGTCTTGCTGCAGTTCATACCGCAGCTGCTATGCACAATGTATTAGCACTTGAATTTCATTCAGTTGATGTTCCTTGGTGGTCTGATATGGTTAAGGGTATTAAAAACCCATTATTTGAAAACGGATTTATTAAGGTTCCCGAAAAACCGGGTCTTGGATTTGATGACCTTAACGAAGAAGTTTTAAGAGAACATATAAATCCAAGCATCCCGGGCTACTTTGAGTCTACTGATGAATGGAACAAGGAATTTTCAAACGATAGAATTTGGAGTTAAAATATGATACCAAATACGATATATCAAATTTATTTAAGAACATTTACTAAAGAAGGCACTCTAAAGGCGGCAGAAAAAAAGCTATCTTATATAGCGGATATAGGGATTGATACCGTATATTTAAGTGCGCTTAACAAAGAAGAAACTTCAATAGATGGGCAGAGTGAAAGGCAATTAGCAAGCGGTCTTGACAACCCCAAAAATCCTTATAGAATAATTGATTTTTTCGATGTTGACGACGAATATGGTACAATTGAGGACTTAAAGGATTTTGTGAAAACCGCTCATAGCTGTGGGCTTCAAGTTTTAATTGATTTAGTATATTTGCACTGCGGAATGAATGCCGTTTTTCTTAAAGATCATCCCGATTTCGTTATAAGAAACAGCGATGGCTCTATAAAGGTAGGTGCCGATTGGCCTTTTGCAAGGTTTGATTTTGATAATTTAAATTTGCGTAACTATTTATGGTCGAATATGGAGTTTTTTATCCGCGATATAGATGCCGATGGTTTTAGATGCGATTGCGGCAGCAGTGTTCCACTCGATTTTTGGAAAGTGGGAGTGGAAAGAATCAAAAAGATAAAGCCCGATGTTTTTATGCTTAATGAAGGCTGTGGCGATGAATATTTGAGTGTGTTTGATGCAAATTACTATGCCGACCCTGGATATTGGTATGCAATAGATAAAATTTTTGCCTATGAAGAAAACTCAGGAAAGAATATTAAACTCGATGAATTAGCATATCATATCCACGAAGAAGCGGGAACAAAATATGATTGCTCGTGGTTTAAAAATCAAAGACAAAAGCTATATAATGATATAAACTCTTGCAAAATTCTAAACACTTGGGAAAATCACGATAACGCTTCGGATTTATTTGATAACCGACTTGAAAAGCTTATCGGCAACGAAGGGTGCGATGCAATTCTTGTGCTCTTGTTTACTTTAAACGGCATTCCGTTTATTTATAACGGAAATGAAGTTGCCGATGATAGTCGAAAAAGTATGTTTTGGAACAGATTTTGCGAGGGTGATATGAGTGTGCAATGGAAAAACCTTAAAACAAAAGCAGGTCAAAACCGATTAAATTTAGTTAAAGAACTAATAAAATTGCGCAAAAAACACTCTTCCCTTTCCGATGGCAAACTAGTTTGGCTTGAAGGGAACAATCCTAAAAACTTACTCTGTTTTTCGAGAGTTTTGGGTGAGGAAAAAATAAATGTTGTTGTAAATGTTACCGCAAAAGCTCAAAGCGTAACGCTTAATGAAATTGAATTCAACAGCATTTTAATGTCTCATAAGTGCAATATTGATAAAAATGAAATCACACTTTCTCAATATGGATATGTTATATCGCAGGTAAAATAAAGGAGAAACCATTATGAACTTTAATGATAGAGAGAAGATTATTCAATTAACGCCTTTATGGAAAGGCGAAAGATTACCCGATGGCAGACCTAAAGTTGAGGATAAATACCTTGATGCGCTTTATGGAATGACCTTGGAAGAGGTTTGGAAACCAATTTATGTACTTGGATATGAAAGCCAATTCGTTGGTGGCGGTCTCGCACCATTACAAGCATTACATAATGACGGAAGAAAATTAGTTGGTCGTGCTGTTACCTGTTCTTTCTGCCCCACACGTCCCGATTTGCATGAATTACAATTTGCAAGAGGAGCTGAGGATGGAAGGAGCGGAAACTATAATCAATGGGTAATCGATAATTTATACGAACGAGATGTTGTAGTTTGCGATATGTATGATAAAATATACAAGGGTACCTTCCTTGGTGGAAACCTAACAACTGCTATTCACAAACGCACCAAAAACGGCGGTGCAGTTATTTGGGGCGGTGTTCGTGATATTGAGCAAATGAAAACCGTTCCCGATGTTCAGGTATACTATAGAGGTATTGACCCAACACCTATTCGTGAGTTTGTTATGAAAGACTGGAACAACATAACAAACTTCGGTGGCGCGGTTTGTTTACCCGGTGATGTTGTGTTCGGTGCAGGCGGTGGTGTGCTCTTTATCCCCGCTCACCTTGTTGCCGATGTTGTTGAAGGTGCCGCTAAAACACATGTTAAGGATGATTTCGGCTTTGAAATGATAGGTCAAGGCAAGTTCACAACTGCACAAATTGACCGCAATACCTGGACTGAAGAAATGCTTGATATGTTGCTCGAATGGATAAAAACTGATCCCCGTGGCGAAGAATATCGTGACCTTGATTGGTCAAAAGAATATGACCTCGCCCGCAATGGTGACCCGAACGACACACAAACTGCACTTTAATCTTTTTTAGAGGTGAAAATTATGAAAACTGCATTAGTTACCGGCTCTTCAAGAGGAATCGGCAGAGCAATAGCCTTAAGACTTGCCAAAGACGGATACCGCGTTATTATTCACGGTGCAGGAAGAATTGACAAAGCCAATGAATTAAAAGAAATAATAATAAACAACGGCGGACAAGCTGAGGTTATTATGGCTGATTTAACAAATACCGAAAAAACTGCTGAACTTTGTCAAAAAATTGGTAACATTGATGTTCTTATTCTTAATGCTTCGTTGCAATACCGTACCCCTTGGCAAGAAATTTCTCTTAAAGAATGCACCGAACAACTTAATTGTAACTTTGTATCAAGCATGATGCTAATACAAGCGGTTGTTCCTTATATGAAAGAGAAAAAGTGCGGTCGAATTATCACTATCGGCTCCGTTCAAGAGGCTAAACCACACCCCGATATGCTTGTTTATTCGGCTAGTAAAGCGGCGCAAACTAATATGGTGCAGTCGCTTTCGCTACAACTTGCAAAAGAAGGCATTACAGTTAACAATGTGGCTCCCGGAGTTATTTATACCGATAGAAATGTTGAAGCACTCTCCGACCCTGACTATGCTAAAAAAGTTACCGATTCTATTCCTGTTGGTTTTTATGGTGAACCTGATGACTGTGCGGGAATTGTTTCATTACTTTGTTCCGAAGAAGGTAGATATATAACCGGTCAAAGCATTTATGTTGACGGCGGAAAAAGCATTCAATAAGTTTAAAAAGCCTCCTTTTTAGGGGAGGCTTTTTTGTTTCTTAAATCAATAAAAAAGACTTGAAATATATTGATAATACTGTATAATTATTTTTGAAAGGAATGTGATAAAATATGGCAGAAATTATTGAAGGCACTCATGATTTTAGCCCTGAAGAAAAATATGTTATGCCAACCGAAAAGGAAGTACTTGACCATTTAGAATGGTTCAAGGACCAAAAACTCGGTTTTATGATGCATTGGGCACCGGGCAG
>JAZUMI010000045.1:0-3743 GCA_045603505.1 Acutalibacteraceae bacterium | reverse complement strand
ACCGCAGGTACAATAGTTAGAGATATACTTGATGCATACTTTTTCTCTGATTATAATGCCTCAAATGAGGACAAACCTTTTGTTGTTCTTGATTGACATAAAGGGTAAAATATGGTAAAATTTTGATTATAAATTTTTGGGTAGGGTGTTTTCCTATGGAGTTAAAAATGGGAAAGATTTTTGCAGTTACATCCGGAAAAGGCGGAGTAGGTAAATCAACCTTCAGCGTTTGCCTTGCATCCACCTTTGCAAAGGCTTATCATAAGCGTACTGTTCTTGTAGATTTGGATGAGGGACTTAGGTGTCTCGATATAATCCTTGCTGCTGATAGTAAAATAGTTTTCGATTTGGCTGATGCAGTAAATGCGATGGATGTAAACAAAGCACTTTATAAAATTGAAGGTAATGAAAATTTATTCCTTATTCCCGCATCCGATAAAACTGGGTGTGTGGATGTAAACCTTCTCGGAGAGTTTATTGAAAAACTTGAAAAAGAGTTTGATGTGGTTATTCTCGATTTCCCTGCAGGAATTCAAAAGGAGATTTATTCTGTATTACCTTTAAAAACACAGTTTTTAACCGTTTGTGTTCCTGAAAATATATCAATAAGGGATGCGGCGGCAGTTAATAAGGTTCTTCGGGAATCTAATAAAACATCACTTCTTGTTATAAATAGATTTGATATTAAAAAAATGCGCAAGGGTATTTATCGTAATATTGATGAAATGATAGATTTATCGGGATTAAGACTTACGGGTATAGTTCCCGAAAGTGATGAATTGGCATTACTTGCGTATAAACATAAGATTAAAAAAAGGGGTAGGGTAAGTAGGGCGTTTAAGCGTATAACAGATAGACTTATAGGCAAAAAAACAACCCTCCCGAAATTCAAAAAGATTTAAAACGGCAAATAAAAAAGGAGAAAATAAAATGACAATTGCTTTAATCGCACATGACGCAAAAAAAGAACTTATGGTGCAGTTTTGTATCGCTTATTGCGGTATATTAAGCCATCATAATATAGTAGCAACAGGCACAACAGGTAAAACGGTTTCAGAAGCAACTGGCCTTGAAATCACAAGGTTTTTAAGCGGCTCACAGGGTGGCGCTCAGCAAATTGCTTCGAGAATCGGTTGCGATGAAGTTGACCTACTTCTCCTTTTCAGAGACCCACTTACTGCAAGACCGGATGAGCCTGATGAGTTGGCGCTTCTTCGCTTATGCGATGTTCACAATATTCCGGTTGCAACTAATATTGCAACTGCAGAAGTACTTATTCATGGTCTTGAGCGCGGCGATTTCGCTTGGCGTGATATTTTAAGAAATTCTTAAAGAGGAAATAGAAATGGCAGAAATTAACCGTGCCGTTAAAGGCACTAATGATATACTTCCCTCAGATAGCCACAAGTGGCAGTTTGTTGAGGAAAAAATGCTTGAAACCGCACTACTTTACGGTTTTAAAGAAATAAGAGTTCCTGTTTTTGAGCATACCGAGGTTTTCTTGCGCAGTGTAGGGGATACAACCGATGTTGTTCAAAAGGAAATGTATACTTTTGATGATAAAGGCGGAAGGAGTATAACGCTTCGTCCGGAACTTACTGCAGGTGTTATCAGAAGTGCCATTGAAAATGGACTTGTTAATGCCGCACTACCACAAAAGGTTTGTTATATAGGCGGTTGCTATCGCTATGAAAAACCTCAGGCGGGTAGACTTCGTGAGTTCCATCAGTTTGGTGTTGAATGTATGGGTGCGGCGGCACCTGCTGCCGATGCCGAGGTAATTTCTCTTGCAAGGCAGATTTTGATTAATCTTGGTATTGAGGATATTTCACTTGAAATTAATTCAATCGGTTGTCCCGAATGCAGAAAAAAATACCATGCAGCACTGAAGGAATATTTTGAATCTAAAAAGGGCGAACTTTGTGCTACTTGTAATGATAGACTTGAGCGCAACCCAATGCGAATTCTTGATTGCAAATCGCCGATTTGCTCTGATATCGCCAAAGATGCGCCTGTTGTAATTGATTACCTTTGTGATGATTGTGCGGCTCATTTTGAGGGCGTGAAAGCGCATCTTAACGCCGCTAAAATAAACTATAAAATTAATCCTCATATCGTAAGAGGTCTTGATTACTATACCCGTACTGTATTCGAGTTTGTATCGGGTGATATAGGTGCGCAGTCAACTGTATGTGGCGGAGGCAGATATGATGGACTTATTTCCCAAATGGGCGGCCCGTCAGTTCCGTCACTTGGCTTTGCTATGGGTATTGAAAGACTTATGCTTGCAATAAATAATAAGGGAATAGAACTTCCCACGGCTAAAACTGCCGATTTATATATTGCTACAATGGGAGAAAATGCCGCAATTAAAGCCACTGAAATTTGCACTATTGTTCGCGAAGAGGGATATAAGGCACAAACCGATATCTGTTCAAGAGGACTTAAAGCGCAGATGAAATACGCTGATAAAATCGGTGCAAAGTTTACCGTTGTTTTAGGAGATAACGAAATCGAAACAGGTAAAGTTAAGTTGAAAGATATGTCAAACGGTAGTGAAACCGAAATAAAACTTGGCGAAATTTGCGAAGAATTAGGCGAGGCTATAAGAAAGAAAATCTTTGAGCAAATCGCCGAAACAGAGGGGTTGTTTTAATGGCACTTGATAGAATGGAAGGTATGAAGCGCACCCATTATTGCGGAACGCTTAGCACCGAAAACATCGGAGAAAAAGTAGTTGTTTGCGGTTGGGTTGCCCGTCAGCGTGACCTTGGCGGACTTATATTCGTTGATTTGCGTGATAGAACAGGTATTATCCAGCTTGCATTCGATGAAAACACCGAAAAGGAAATATTTGAAAAGGCATCTACTATCCGTAGTGAGTTTGTTGTTATGGCAAGCGGTAAGGTTAGAATGCGTTCTTCGGTTAATAAAGATATCCCAACAGGTGAAATAGAGGTTGAGGTTGATTGTCTTAAAATTTTAGGTGCTGCCGAAACCACACCTTTCGAAATTCTAGACGATACTGCCGCAAAGGAAGAACTTCGCCTCAAATATCGTTATCTAGATTTACGCAGAGCTACTCTGCAAAATAATATTTTAATGCGCCATAAGATTGCAAAGGTAACACGTGATTACTTCGATGAAAACGGATTTATAGAGATTGAAACACCAACAATGGTTAAATCAACTCCCGAAGGCGCAAGAGATTATCTCGTTCCATCCCGTGTTCATAAGGGCAAATTCTTTGCACTGCCGCAGTCACCACAAATGTATAAGCAGATTCTTATGCTCGCAGGGTTTGACCGCTATATGCAACTTGCACGTTGCTATCGTGATGAAGATTTACGTGCAGACCGTCAACCTGAGTTTACTCAAATTGACCTTGAGATGTCCTTTGTTGAGATGGAGGATGTTTTCAGTATTGCTGAAGGCTATGTAAAACGTCTTTTTAAGGATGTAATGAATGTTGATATAAAAACACCGCTTCCAAGACTTCGTTTTAACGATGCTATGGAAATGTACGGTTCGGATAAACCTGATACGAGATTCGAAATGAAACTTACCGATATTTCTGATATAGTAGCAAATTGCGGATTTGGTGTGTTTGCCGATACTATCAAAAACGGCGGTACAGTAAGAGCAATAAATGCAAAGTCTGCTGCCGATGTTTATACACGCAAAGAAATAGATAAACTTACAGAAGAAGCAAGGGGTATAGGCGCAAAGGGACTCGCATTTAT
>JAZUMI010000044.1:0-3506 GCA_045603505.1 Acutalibacteraceae bacterium | reverse complement strand
CTTTGTAAGAGAAAGAACGGTTGAGTTTTACCCAACCGTTCTTTAATAATGATTAATTCTAATTCAAATATATATGTTAAATGATAGATTCTAATTGAAAACGCATTTTGTCAACACAGGAGAACCGTCCCTCTGTGTTCCTGTAAACTAAAAATCGTGTTCCGCCCTGCCGTAATGAGTAAGCTCATTGCGGTAGAGCGCAATACGCTTAAAAGATGAAACGGTTGCATCTTTCGGTCTCTTCATCGTTGACAGGTGCTCACCTTGTCCCCTCTTCAGCGCCAAAATCTGCTAACCGTTTTTATATTTTAAGTCATAGAATTTTTAGGAAATATTTTTTGTTCTTTGCGAAGCATAAAGCACAGTAAATCCTGACGGATTTACGAGCATTTAGGCAAAGCAAGAGCGGAAAATATAAACTAAAAATCGTGTTCCGCCCTGCCGTAATGAGCTTAAAATAACCTGCGAATAAGCAGGTGGGTGCCGCCGCAAGACTTCGCGCTCCCTTCTTCCGAACTCGGCACAGCCGCGGGAGGTCTGCAAGCCCATCTTGCGAGAAAGGCTCCCTATTTTTAAAATTGTAGGGTTATATAAGACTGCGTCCGCGAACAGGGCAGAACGAAAATATTTTATGTTTATTTTCCAGGATTACTGATTATCAATCTCGTAAAAATTTTCCAAGCGGTCAACGAAAGCATCGGCTACTGTTTCATACTCATCGTCATCCTCGATTTCGCAAAAATACTCTTCTCCATCCTCCTCGCATACCTTAACGATAACAAGTTCACCGCTATCATCAAGTTTTGCCTTGGGGTCATCATAGATAGGAAGCATAGCAAGATATCTATCGGTATCGGTTTCGATAGCATCTATAACCTCAAAGTTATACTCGTTACCCTCATCATCAAGAAGACTGATTAAATCGGGATTATATTCCTCATTTTTAATATCATTTTTATCCATTTTTATTTCCTCCGTTTTTAGTATTCTATGCCTATATTTTAATACTATTCTCGCCAGTAGTCAAGCAAAACTGCTTTTTTAATATTATTGATTGCAAAACATATATAATATGTGTTAAAATAAATAAAATAAAAAGAAAGGTGTGAGGTTATGCGGCTTATAATTATACGCCACGGTGACCCTGATTATGATATTGATTCACTTACCGAAAAGGGATTTCGTGAAGCGGCTCTTTTAAGTGAGCGCCTCTCGAAACTTGATATTTCTAAAATTTACTGTTCACCACTTGGTCGTGCAAAAGATACCGCAAAGCCAACCCTTGAAAAACTTGGTGCCGATATGGAAATTCTCGATTGGCTTGAAGAATTCCCCCGCTCTACATATAGAAGTGACGGTACTTTGCGAAGGGCTTGGGACCAGCTTCCTCGACTTTGGACCACCGAAGAAAACTATTTTGACAAAGACAGTTGGATAAACGGTGATATTTTCAAAAACACCGAAACCGAAAATTTATATAATAATGTTTGCAAAAAAATTGATGAACTTTTAGAAAGCCACGGATACAAACGCGAAAATAATTTATACAGAGCGATAAAACCAAATCACGATACCGTTGTTCTATTTTGCCACTTTGGGCTCGAATGCGTTTTACTATCTCGCATTTTAAACATTTCGCCTATGTGCTTATGGCACGGGTTTGTTGCACTTCCCACCTCGGTTACAACGCTTATTACCGAAGAACGTGAAGAAGGTTATGCATACTTCCGTTGCAATGCTTTTGGCGATATTTCCCACCTTTATGCGGGCGATGAGCCACCCGCATTTGCCGCAAGATTTTGCGAAGAATTTTCTAACAGTGAGGAAAGACATTAAACTATGATTTATGACTGCCTTATAATCGGCGGCGGAGCATCAGGTCTTGCAGCCGCAATAAGACTTAAACAAAACGATAAAAACTTAAAGGTTTGTATTCTTGAAAAGCTATCCCGTGTTGGCAAAAAACTTGCCATTACGGGTAACGGCAGATGCAATATTTCAAATGAGTTCATCGAGCTTTCCCGTTATCACGGGGAAAATTTGAACTTTGCCGAATATTCACTTAATAGATATTCCACCTTTGAAATAGAAGAATTTTTTGATAATATCGGTGTTCCGTTTGTTAGTGAGGAAAACAAGCTTTTCCCCGCTTGCTTGCAGGCATCCTCAGTTGTTGATGCTCTTCGTTTTGAATGTGATAATTTAAAGGTTGAAACAATAACCGAGGCCGCTGTTTTTGATATAAAGTTAAAAGATTTCTCTTATACAGTTAGTTCAAGTAAGGGCGATTTTTCTTGCAAAAATCTTATTGTTGCCGCAGGTCTTTTATCGGGCGGCGATAAGTTAGGCTCAGATGGTTCTATCTTAAAACTTTTATCAAATAAAGGCTTTAAAACAGTTGCTACCTCCCCTGCTATTATTCAATTAAAGACCGAAACCGAACTTGTAAAACAGTTAAAGGGAATCAAGGTTAATGCCAATGCAACACTTAAAATAAACGGAGAGAAAATTCGCAGTGAATTCGGCGAGGTTTTGTTTACCGATTACGGTGTTTCAGGCCCTGCTATTATGCAAATTTCTCGCGAGGCGGCAAGGGTTAAGCACGCCGATATTAAGGTTTGTCTTGACCTTATTCCCGAAACTCCTTTTGGAGAACTTTATAGCAAACTCATTCTCCGCAAAAAAAGGCTTTCTTACAGGAATGCCGATGAATTTTTCACCGGCCTTTTAAACAAGCGTCTCGGTCAAGTTTTGCTTAAATCATCGGGCGTTAAATTAAATGATAGTGTTTCAAATATTGATGATAAGCGACTGAAAACCGTTGTTTCAAACATTAAATGTTTTGAACTTAAAGTTACGGGTAACACAGGCTTTATCAATTCTCAGGTTACCGCCGGTGGACTTGATACAAATGCATTCTTTGACAATTCAATGATGAGCAAAAAACACAAAGGTTTATTTGCGATAGGTGAGATTCTTGATATTGATGGCGATTGCGGCGGCTTTAATCTTGCTTGGTGCTTCTCTTCGGCTTTTTGTGCGGCTGATTATATTACGGGTGAAGAATAATGCTTTTAATAAATAATGTTAAACTTTCACTTGATACGGATTTTTCCAGCCTTGCAACTATCCTTGCAAAGCAACTAAAAATCAGTGCGCAAAGCATAAAAAAAGTTTCGCTTTATAAAAAATCGGTTGATGCAAGAAAAAAGGATAACGTTCATTTTTGTTGTTCTTTTCTATTTGAGTTAAACGGAAATGAACAGTCGCTGTTAAAGAAAAATAAGAGCATAAGCGTTTTTAAGCCAAATGACTATATATGGCAAAAAGCCGAATTAAATAATAGGCAAAGACCGATTGTTATCGGCTTTGGCCCGGCAGGAATTTTCGCCGCTTTAACACTTGCAAGAGCAGGCCTTAAACCCATCGTTTTTGAGCGAGGGAAAGCTGTTGATGAAAGACAAAGGGACATAGATAACTTCTTTAAAACGGGTATTCTCGATGAA
>JAZUMI010000043.1:0-11099 GCA_045603505.1 Acutalibacteraceae bacterium | reverse complement strand
GTTTTACTTTTAAATTAGATATTTTCTTTGTTTTTTTATAATGCTAAATATATTTGTTTTTGAAGAAATCCTTAAAATTCATAGGTGCCGCCTATCCTAATTTAAACTAAAAACTTCCCTTTTGTTAATTTTTTAACAATTAGCAATGTTTTAAAGAGCCTATAAATAAATTTAGGCTCTTTTTTAAATTAATTTATTCAGTTAACAGGAATTAATAACATTTTAGATTCCTTTATAGTATCTTCAGAAAGAGAATTAATTTCCTTAATTTCATCCTTAGCAGAGTTGTATTTCTTTGCAATATCCCAAACGCTCTCCCCTGCTGTTGAATAATAAATAAGCATAGAATAGTTATTTATTCTTTCCTTTTTATCCAAAACGCTAAAGTCGGTTATAAGCGGCATTTCTGTTTTACAATATATCGCTGCATTAACATCCATATCAATTCTGAACTCTATTGTTGACTCTCCGGTTAAGAAATAACTAATAGATGTAATCTCAAGTTGCGGAGTGCACATTATATTTTCTTCCGAAATATCACTCTCATAAGTAAAATCAAATATTCTTTCACAGAACATTGGCATATTTTCTTTATTTATATATATGACTCCGATTACAAGGTCACCAAAAAAGCAAATCTTTTTATTGTTGATTTTTGTATGTACTTCTCTGATATCGCACCACAAGTCAACAATATTTTTAATTTCATCTGTAAGTTCGGTATCATACTTTAAATTATATATATCGGAAATGTTTTTCACAATTCTCTTCATTTGAACATTTTTCTTACTTACATTTAACTTATTCTTTTTTGAGAAAATATCTGTAATAACAGTAACATCATTTTCGCATACCGCCTCACAGCATATTAAAAGTTTAATATTAACAAGAATGCTACATGCATTTCCGTTGGGTGTTATACGCGGTTTTAATTCAATGTATGCGATTTTTGCTTTTGTATTACATTTACATTCTTCATTAACTCCTGGGATTTCAATTATCTGACTAAATGGAACCTTGCTCTTTATACTCTGCAAAGAACCATCTGTATCGCTGCAATAAAGAATTGGTATGAAAATTTCGCCCTTTACAATAACCTTATCATTTATTATTTTTACTTCTTTGATACAACATTTTGAATCATATCTTAAGATACTTCTTATCGGCGGTTGACCATTTCCAAGTTCAATTTCTTCCTCAATAATTAAATATTTCTCATTATTTCCCGTTGGTACTGTTGCGGGTAAAAACAAACGATTAATCTCAATAGAATTATCATCAACATCACACACAATATCTGTTTTATTACGTTTTTCAACAACGCACTTAAGATTAGCAGCACCATGTATTTCAAGTTTTCTACCGCTAATAGCCCTGCAATTAATATATTCGCACTTGATATCACATACTATAGAGCTTTCTTCAAAAGCATCAACAACATTAAATACCTTATTAAAAGGATACTGATATTCATACGAATATATAAGAGCTTCGTCATTAGAATATAATAAGTTTACTGTTATTGTACCATCAATATTAATAGCATTGCCAGATATGTTTTTTGAAGAAATTCGCGCTACTGCCTTGCATTTTAAAATTTTAGAAATATCTGGACAAAAATCCGGCATAGTAAATTCTGCATCGATAGGAATCTCAGCAGTATTGTCATATACAGTTTCATTAAAAAATAAACTTGATTTCATACAGTTTTCGCTCATAGTAATCTCCTCTTCATTTTAAAATTTGATTACTAAATTATATTACTTTGTTATCGGTAATATGCAAAAAACTCGGACGAGACTGTCCGAGTTTTAAAATTATTCAAGTTCAAAAGCGCCGGTATACAACTGATAATACTTGCCCTTTTGTTCAATTAGGTTTTCATGAGTACCTCTTTCGATAATTCTTCCCTTTTCAAGCACCATAATTACATCAGAATTTTTAATGGTTGAAAGTCGGTGTGCAATAACGAAAACTGTCCTTCCCTGCATCAATCTATCCATACCCTTTTGAACTATTGATTCGGTTCTTGTATCAATACTTGAAGTTGCTTCATCAAGTATCATTACGGGAGGGTCGGCAACCGCAGCACGTGCAATAGAGATTAACTGCCTTTGTCCCTGTGATAGATTAGAACCGTTGTTTGTAAGCAGCGTATCATAACCTTGCGGAAGTCTAACAATAAAATCGTGTGCTCCCGAAAGTTTTGCAGCATCAATACATTCTTCATCAGTAGCTTCTAAATTACCGTATCTGATGTTTTCCATTACTGTACCAGTAAACAGATTGGTTTCCTGTAAAACGATGCCCAGAGAACGCCTTAAGTCGTTTTTCTTAATTTTATTGATATTAATTCCGTCATATCTAATTTTACCATCGGCAATATCATAAAATCTGTTGATAAGATTTGTAATTGTAGTTTTTCCGGCGCCGGTAGCACCAACAAAAGCCACTTTTTGACCGGGTTCTGCGTACAAATCAATGTTGTGAAGAACAATTTTTTCAGGGGTATAACCAAAATCAACATCAAACATTCTTACGTCGCCCGCAAGTTTCGTATAAGAAACAGTGCCATCACTGTGTGGGTGTTTCCAAGCCCATAAACCTGTTCTTTGTTTACTTTCGGTGATTGTGCCGTCATCGTTTTCAACGGCATTAACTAAGGTAACATATCCCTCGTCCGTTTCAAATTCAGTATCCATAAGTTCAAAAATGCGCTCGGCACCTGCAAGACCCATAACCACAGAGTTTATCTGTTGCGAAACCTGATTTACGTTTCCTGTAAACTGTTTTGTCATATTAAGAAACGGAATAATAATACTAATTTGAAACGCCATACCAGAAATACTGAAGTTTTTAGCGCCTGATAACAACAACAAACCGCCAATAGTTGCGATAATTACATAAAGGATATTACCAATATTCATAACAATAGGACCTAAACAGTTTGCATACGCATTTGCTTTACGGCTATCATGAAATAAACTATCATTAATTTCTTTAAACTCTGCTTTGCTTTTTTCTTCATGACAAAATACTTTAACAACCTTTTGTCCATTCATAATCTCCTGAACAAAACCTTCGGTTTTACCTATAGATTTCTGTTGTTTAATAAAGTATTTGGCAGAGCCGCCGCCGAATTTAGCGGAAACAATAAACATCACAAAGACACCTGCAAGTACAATTAACGTTAGCCAAATACTATACCACAGCATAATGAAAAATACTACTGTAACGATAATTGCTGATTGTAAGAGCGCAGGTAAAGATTGTGAAATTAACTGTCTTAAAGTATCGATATCATTAGTATAATAACTCATAATATCGCCATGTTTATTCGTATCAAAGAATTTAATTGGGAAATTCTGCATCTTCTCAAACATGGTTTTACGCATTTTGCCAAGGAATCCTTGGGTGATATACGCCATTAACTGTGTGTGCGCAGTAACTGCCAAAAGTGAAATTAAATAAACGGAAATTAAAATAATAATTTTGGGTAAAATAATTTCTTTGGCACTTACCCAATCGCGACTAACATACCACTCTTCTATAGTTGCGATTATCTGTTGATTGAAAATTGCAGGAATAGCAGAAACAATTGCTGCAAAAACAATACAAGTAATTGCTATAGGTAATAAAACGGGATAAAAACCTGCAAGCATCTTCAGTACTCTTTTAAGTGGATTACCCTTAAATTTTCTTTTTATAGGCGGTACGGCGCCTCTGCCTCTTGGCATAGGATTTGTTTTATTCATTGTCGCCACCTCCTACAACCTGTTGCTCGTAAACCTCACGGTATATTTCGCTTGATTTTAACAATTCGTTATGATTGCCAATAGCGGAAATTTTACCGCCCTCCATAACAATAATCATATCGGCATCTTCAACAGAAGCCACTCTTTGAGCAATAATGATTTTTGTAGTTTCGGGGATATATTCTTTAAAGCCTTTGCGAATTAAGGCATCGGTTTTAGTGTCCACTGCACTTGTAGAATCGTCAAGAATTAATATTTTAGGTTTTTTAAGAAGCGCACGTGCAATGCAGAGTCTTTGTTTTTGACCACCCGAGACGTTGCTACCACCCTGTTCTATATAGGTATCATATTTTTCAGGGAAAGTTTCAATAAATTCACTTGCCTGAGCTAGCTTACAAACGTGTTCAATTTCTTCGTCAGTAGCGTTTTCATCGCCCCAACGCAGGTTATCACGGATAGTTCCAGAAAACAGTTGGTTTTTCTGTAAAACCATCGCAACATTGTTTCGTAAGGATTTAATATCGTATTTTTTTACATCAACACCCGATACTTTAACAACACCTTCAGTCGCATCATACAGTCGAGCAATAAGTTGAACTAAGGTTGTCTTACTCGAACCTGTACCGCCTATAATACCAACCGTCATTCCTGATTTGATTTCAAGATTTATTCCTTCAAGCGCAAACATTTTACCCTTTTCGGAATATTTGAAACTAACGTTATCAAAGGAAATTGAGCCGTCTTTTACATCGTATACCGGGTTTTCAGTATTCTTAAGATTTGGTTCTTCTCTTAAAACCTCACAAATTCTCTTCATGGACTCGGCTGACATAGTAAGCATTACGTAAATCATGGAAAGCATCATAAGTGATATCAGAATTTGCATACCGTATGTTAGCATTGCAGAAATTTGACCTACATCTACTTTTGCTCCACCTGTAGAAATTACAAGATATGAACCAAAAAACAGTACAAAAACCATATTGAAATATAGACAAAACTGCATTATTGGAGAATTAAGCGCAACTATTCTTTCGGCTTTTGTGAAATCAGAGGTAATATCATCAGATGCAACTCCAAATTTTTTCTTTTCGAACTCCTCGCGTGAAAAGCCCTTTACAACACGCATACCACGAACATTTTCTTCAATTGACTCATTTAATTTATCATACTTCTTGAAAACTCTTCTAAAAGCAGGCATCGCCTTACGGCTAACAAGGATTAACCCAAAAATAAGCACAGGAACAACCACTACGAAGGTTGTAGCAAGAGAACCACCCATTATATATGCCATAGTAATTGAAAATATAAACATAAGTGGGCTTCTGATTGCAGTTCTTATTAGCATCATATAAGACATTTGAACGTGTGTAATATCGGTTGTAAGCCTTGTAACAAGCGATGAAGAGGAGAATTTATCTATATTAGAGAAAGAAAAATTTTGAATCCTTTCAAACATATCAAAGCGCAAATTTTTAGCGAATCCGGTTGAAGCGTTGGCACATGCAAAACCCGCAATGCCACCGCACATTAGAGAAAGTATTGCGAGACCTACCAAAATTAAGCCCGTTTTGACAACCGATTCCATCGGTGCGCCTGATTTTATATTGTTAACAAGGTCTGCCGTTATAAATGGAATAAAAACTTCAATAACAACCTCAAGTGTTATAAAAAACAAGCAGATAAAGGTTGGAAGTTTATACTCTCTGATTGATTTTGCAAGAGTTTTAAGCATTTTCTTCCTCCAAATTTTTTATTATTTTTTCTGTAATAAGAAAAAATTGTTTTATTTCATCATCTGTGAGATTATTTCGTAACAATTTTTCTCTTTCTTCGGTATGTGAGATAATTTTCTCGTGTATTTCTTTGGCCTTATCGGTTAATATTATTTTTTTAAGTCTTGCATCGTTTGGGACACTAATTCTTTTAATAAGGCCATTATTCTCCATAGCTTTTAACAAGTTACTTGCTGTAGAACGCCTTATTGAAAACTGTTTCTCAAAATCCTTTTGATAGATATCCTTTCCGATATTATCATACAAATAAGAAATGCCCCAAGCATGTAAAAGTTGAAATTTATCACATTTTTCGGTTTGTTTTTCAATATTTCTTCTAAGCAAATTAGAAACTTGACGGATTCTAAAACCTATATGCTCTTCCCTATTCATAGGCACTCCCTTATGATTTGTTAGTCTGCTAACTATTATAAGTTTTTTCTTCTTTTTAGTCAATATGAAAATGCTCAAATTTATAAAATTAACCCTTTATTAATATTTACAAAAATATAAAAAAGACCGAAAAAATCGGTCTTTTAATAGTTTTCCAAAAATGAATGTAATTCGCCACAATCTTTATCTCTAAAACCTGGTAAAGTAGCTAAATTCACATTGTGAAGACTTCTGAAAATATTATCATCAACATTTGGATTTATCTTTTTTATCTCACAAATTAACCCTTTTATTTCTTTTCTTTTTGAAAGGTCTTCCCTTTCGGTGCTTTCTTGGGTGAATTTACAAGCACATTGCAAGAAATGTAAATCATTATGATTAGCCCAGGAAATTATATCATCTTCTTTAACTTTATATAAAGGTCTAATAAGTTCCATTCCTTCAAAATTAGTGCTATGAAGCTTTGGAAGCATTGTTTTGATTTCGGAAGAATACATCATACTCATCAAAACTGTTTCTATAACATCATTAAAATGGTGTCCAAGAGCAATTTTATTACATCCAAGTTCTTTCGCCTTGCCATATAGACACCCTCTGCGCATTCTCGCACAAAGGTAGCATGGAGAGCCTCCGGAAGTTAAAGTTACGTCAAAAATATTGCTATCAAATATTGTTATATCAAGATTTAATGTCCTTGCGTTTTGTATAATAAGTTCGCGATTTTCCTTATTGTAACCAGGGTCCATCACAAGAAACACAATCTCAAAAGGAACATCACTAAATCTTTGTAACTGCTGCATACATTTAGCAAGCAACATAGAATCTTTACCGCCCGAAATACAAACTGCGATTTTATCACCTGATTGTATTAAATCATATTCCTGAACAGCACCAATAAAATTATTCCATATTGTCTTTCGATATTTTTTTATAATACTTCGCTCAATTTCTTGATACTTTTGTAATTCCCGTTTCATATTTCACCTAAGATAAAAATAGTCGTTGCACTAATTATACGTGCAACGACTGAAAATTTCAAGAAAATTATGCCTTTTTAGTGGTAATCATTTTAATAACAAACAAGGTTGCAATGGTCATAACTGCAGCAAATACAAGTGAAATATATGCGTTTTGAACGAAGCCTGCAAAAATATAGCTAACAAATGTAACACCGGCAACGGTAATAGCATACGGGAACTGAGTTGAAACGTGGTTGATGTGGTCGCACTGTGCACCTGCAGAAGACATAATAGTTGTATCAGAAATTGGTGAGCAGTGGTCACCGCAAACAGAACCGGCAAGACAAGCCGACATACTCATAATACCAAGTGCGCTATTAACGTCAAATATACTTGTTACAATAGGAATGAGAATACCAAATGTACCCCAAGAAGTACCTGTTGCGAACGAAATAAAGCAAGCAACAAGGAATATAATTGCAGGTAAGAATTTGTTAAGACCGCTTGCATTTGATAAAGCCGCATTAACAAAACTATCGGAATCTAAAAGACCGGTCATATTCTTAAGAGAGGTTGCCATTGTTAAAATAAGGATAGCGGGAACCATTGCGATAAAGCCCTTAGGAATACATGCCATTGCCTCTTTAAATGAAACAAGGCGACGAGCAATGAAATAAATCATTACAAATACAAGAGCAATTATGCCACCCCAAGGAAGACCAACTGTTGCATCGGTGTTCGAGAACGCATCAACAAACCCAAGGGTCTTATCGTAGTTTGCCGAAGCAAATACCCATTCTTCACCCATACATCTACCAACATAGAAGAGTGAATAAACGCAAACGCCGATAAGAACAACAATAGGAAGAATAAGGTCGATAACCTTTGCTCTATCGGTAGCAGGAGTTTCGTCCTCTTCGTTTGCAGAAACGGTTCCTGAAGTGAATAAATCACCATTTTCAGCATTTGCTTCATGAAGCTTCATAGGACCGTAATCAAACTTCATAAGTGTTAAAGCGATGATGAACACAAATGTCATAAGCGAATAGAAGTTGTAAGGAATTGCTTTGATAAACATCGAAATACCGCTTACACCTTCGGGAGCATATTCCGAAACAGCAGCAGCCCAAGAAGAGATAGGAGCTATCATACAAATAGGAGCAGCGGTTGCATCAATGAGATATGCTAATTTAGAACGTGAAATCTTTGCTTTATCGGTTACAGGACGCATTACCGCACCAACAGTTAAGCAGTTAAAGTAGTCATCGATAAAGATAAGCACACCGAACGCAAAAGTAGCGAGCGCAGCACCAATTTTACCCTTAACATTCTTTGCAGCCCAACGGCCGAAAGCCTGAGCACCACCTGCTTTGTTGAGTAAAGCAACGATAATACCCAAAACTACCAAGAACACAAAGATACCTGCGGTACCTGAAACCGAAGCAATTAAACCTTCAGTTGTAATTGAGTCTATAGTATGTATCGGGTTAAATCCTGTTGCAAGTAAACCACCTGCAATGATACCTACGAAAAGCGAAGAATAAACCTCTTTTGTTAGAAGAGCAAGACCAATCGCAATTACCGGCGGAAACAGCGACCATAAGGTTCCAACAGGGTTTGTAATAGAGCCTGTGCAAGCGCATGCAATGCCAAAGCCTACCACAAACAACACAATAAGAAGTTTGGGAATGATTTTTTTCATTTTTTACATCTCCTCAAGAATAAAGATACTAAAATAGTACCATAATTGTAATAAATTGTCAATAAATATCATATTAAAAGAAAAACTTGTAAAATCACTGTTTTTTTGTTATAATTATTTAATATAAAATTCTCGGAGGTTTAAATACTATGGGATTTAAAAAAAGTTTGTTCGGTTTTAACTGCGATGAAGTGTTGGCTTACATTGAAAAAATGCATAAAACCGCAAAGGAAAATGAATTAGTATTAAATGAAAAAATTGAGGAAACGAGTAATAAACTTTCCAATGCTACTAAAGAAATAACCGAATTGAAGTTTGAAAATGCAGAGCTAACTGCTAAGCTCGAAGAAATCACCGCTAAATATAACGAAATAGAAAAAATTTCTGAAAACATAGGCAAACTTTATCTTGTAGCACAAACTAACGCAAAAACCATAATGGATAACGCAATATCAAATAAGGAAATTACTGACGAGGAAACAAAGAAAAACTTACTTGCAATTGAAAACGCTCATGATTCTTTTGATTCGCTCAAAGAGAATATAATCAAATCTTCATACGATTTTGTTGCTGATGTTGATTCACTACTCGAATCATTAAATACCTCAAAAGATAAAATTAACAACAACAACGAAACCGATGAAAAGGCAAAAAATGATTTTAACAAGATTTTTGAAACCTTAGTAAAATGAGAGAATATTTTTTAAATGTTTCCGAACTTCGCAACAAATCTGGTTTATTAAAAGCAGGAGATAAAATTTATCTTTCTGGTGTTGTTTATACGGCCAGGGATGCAGCACATAAGCGAATTATGGAGTTAATTAATAATAACAAGCCTCTTCCCTTTCCACTTAAAGACTCTGTTATCTATTACGCTGGTCCAACACCTGCACCCGATAATAAAGTTATTGGAAGTTGCGGTCCTACCACTTCTTCAAGAATGGATAATTTTGCGCCTATCCTTTATGATATGGGGGTTATCGCTACAATTGGCAAGGGTGAAAGAAACAAAAAAGTTATCGAATCTATTATTAAAAATAAATCTTTGTATCTTTGTGCAATTGGCGGTGCAGGAGCTCTCGCTTCCTGCTCAATTACTGAAAACCAAATAATAGCTTTTGATGATTTAGGATGCGAATCCATAAAAAAACTAATGTTTGAAAGTTTTCCACTTTATGTGGGAATAGACTGTAATGGCAACACAATTTTCAAATAATTTAATTATTAGTTTAAAAAATATACAAATTTTGCCGTTACAATACACTTTGAGAAAGAAGGCATAAATTATGAATAACATAAAAAAAGATTTTTCCGAAATTACACCCGAAGTTCAAAAATATGCTGCATTCTGTGTTGATAACGGCAAAATACCTCCCGAATTATTTATTGAAAACAATGTATATAGAGGATTGCGTGACCTTAACGGTAAAGGTGTTCTTACGGGTCTTACTGAAATTTCTGAAATCGTTTCAAAAAAGAATATTGATGGTGTTGAAACTCCATGTGAAGGTAAATTATATTATCGCGGATACGATATAGAGGATATTGTTTCCGGATTTTTCAATGAAAAACGTTTTGGCTTTGAAGAGACAACCTTTTTGCTTTTGTTTGGTCATTTGCCATCAAGAAGCGAATTAGAAGAATTTTCTAAGGTGTTAACAAGTTATCGTTCTCTACCAAATTCTTTTATCAGAGATGTAATTATGAAGGCGCCATCAACCGATATGATGAACTCTTTAGCAAGAAGTGTTCTCACGCTTTATTCTTATGATAATCTTCCCGATAGCACAACAATCCCTAACGTTTTAAGGCAGTGTTTGCAACTTATTGCTATTTTCCCAATGCTTTCTGTTTATAGTTATCATTCGAATAACTACTATCATAATCAATGTAAAAAATTCTTCATTAACGACCCTGAGCCTATGTACTCAACTGCCGAAAATTTTCTTCATATGTTAAGGCCTGATGGTAAGTTTTCTCCATTGGAAGCAAAAATACTTGACCTTGCATTAGTTCTCCACGCAGAGCACGGAGGCGGTAACAACTCAACATTTACCACCCACGTTGTTTCTTCTTCAGGAACCGATACTTACTCTGCTATCGCTGCTGCACTTGGTTCTCTTAAAGGCCCAAAACATGGTGGTGCTAATATAAAAGTTTCTGCAATGTTTAAAGACATCAAGAAACATGTCACCGATTGGAACGATGAAGATATGATTGCTGATTATCTGCGCAATGTTCTCCACAAATCAGCATTTGACCGCGCGGGTCTAATTTATGGTATGGGACACGCTGTTTACTCAGTTTCTGACCCAAGAGCAACCATTCTTCGCAAATTTGTGAAGCTTTTATCTGAGGAAAAAGGCCTCGTTAACGAATATAAGCTCTATACGGATATTGAACGTATTGCGCCAAGAATCATTGCTGAAGAAAGAAAAATCTATAAAGGCGTTAGCGCCAATATAGATTTTTACAGCGGTTTTGTTTACGATATGTTGGATATACCTGCCGAACT
>JAZUMI010000042.1:0-1822 GCA_045603505.1 Acutalibacteraceae bacterium | reverse complement strand
GAAAGGAACTTGTATGAACATTTGTCTTTACGGAGCATCAAGTAATACTATAGATGAGAAATATATAGAATTAACTGAAAAGTTCGGTGAACTTTTAGCAGAGCGCGGTCATACCCTTGTTTACGGCGCGGGAGCGAGCGGCCTTATGGGTGCGGCGGCTCGAGGCGTCCACAAAAAAGGAGGAAAAATTGTTGGCGTTGCACCTTCGTTCTTTAATGTTGACGGCATTCTTTTTGAAGATTGCACCGAGATGATTTACACCGAAACAATGCGTGAGCGCAAAGGCATAATGGAACAAAAGGCCGATGCCTTTGTTATGGTGCCGGGCGGAATAGGCACCTTTGATGAGTTTTTTGAAATTCTAACACTAAAGCAACTCGGCCGCCATAATAAGCCGATAGCAATCTTTAACCAAAAAGAGTACTATGACAGTATAACCGCCCTTTTGGAAAAGGCCATAGCGGAAGGCTTTATGACCGAGAAAAACCGTGAACTTTTAGGGGTTTTTGAGGAGGCGGAAGAACTGCTTTCTTACTTTGAAAATTATAAGAGCGAGGAAGTTTCCAAGTTATCTGAACTTAAAGGAATAAAAGAATAATGGAAAACGCAAAAATTGATAGTAGAGAGCTTGAACTTTTCGAAGAAAAGACCAAGCCCTTTTCAAAACTGATGATGTATTATAAGTGCGCGATGCTTGAAATCCGCACAAAGCTTGATGTTTTTAACACCGAGCTTTCGCTCGAGAGTGAACATAATCCGCTCGAAAATGTTATTTGCCGATTGAAGTCGCCAACGAGCATTATCGAAAAGATGAACCGCAGGGGGACACCTGTTAATGTGGAGAATATCGAAAATAATTTAAACGATGTTGCGGGTGTTCGTGTTATTTGCTCATTTATTGATGATATTTATACCCTTTCGGATAAGCTTTGTTCGCAGGATGATATAAAACTAATCGAGAAAAAGGATTACATAAAAAATCCTAAGCCAAACGGATATAGAAGTTTGCACCTTATTCTTGAAATACCGATTTTCTTAACCGAAGAAAAGAAGCATGTGAGGGTTGAGGTGCAGTTCCGCACCATTGCTATGGATTTTTGGGCAAGTCTTGAGCATAAGTTAAAATATAAAAAAGAAATCGGCGATAATGCCGAAGAAATAGCGCGTGAGCTTAAAGAGTGCGCCGATGAAATAAACAAGCTTGATGTTAAAATGCAAAAAATTCACGAGGAAATTCAATCACCGTCATAAAATTGACGGTGATTTCGTGCCTTTTTGCAAGAAAATGCATAAAACTTAAAAATTTTCCTTGCAAAATGATGAATAAAGGTATATTATATAAATACTATAACATATTCGCTTTAAAGCGTAAAAGTGAAAGGAAATAAAAATGCCTATTACAGAGATACTGCAAAAGAATGCAGATTTTTATCCGCAAGATATAAGTCTTGTGGAAATAAATCCTAAAAACGAGAGTGACAGGAGACTCACTTGGCAAGAATATTCACTTATAGAGGCAAACCCTAACAATGCGTACCGCAAGGAGCTTACTTGGGGAGATTTCAACAAGGCGGCAAACCGCTTCGCAAATCTTCTTTTATCCCGCGGTATCAAAAAGGGAGATAAGGTTGCAATTCTTCTTATGAACTGCATAGAGTGGTTGCCGATTTATTTCGGCATCTTAAAGGCGGGCGCTATGGCGGTGCCGCTTAACTATCGGTATGCTGCAGATGAAATAAAATACTGCCTTGAACTTGCCGATGCCGATGTTATAATCTTCGGCCCTGAGTTTACAGGTCGTGTTGAGCAGATTTGTTCAAGG
>JAZUMI010000041.1:0-9007 GCA_045603505.1 Acutalibacteraceae bacterium | reverse complement strand
TCAAGCAGCCGGCTATGAATTTGTCAAGAGATAAATTTAATATTTTTCTTAAATCTAAGCATAAAAATGCAAAATCATTGTGTTGGTCAAAGATAAAACAAGCATGCTTCGCCCGCCCCTGACAGCTATCTTGAAATTTGTTAAAGGTAATCAAGGGTTTAAGAAAAAATATGAATCTGAGATTCAGACATCGTTCCGTGAATAATATGGCTTGTTGTCGCGAAGAACAGCGAAGATAATGTTGGTTATTTTCCGAGTGACATGACCTATAGCATTCATGTAAGGTTTGCCTTCTAAACGTTTTTTCTCAAAGAAAGCTTTTAATGCAGGGTCATGTATAACAGCACAAGTTGACGCTTGCCAGAGAGCGCGACGTAGATATGGTGAACCTCGTTTAGACATATGGTTGTGTGTTGAATTAAATTCGCCTGATTGCTTTACAGTGGGATCAATTCCTGCAAAAGCAGCAAGCTTGGCAGATGATGAAAAGCGTGATATGTCACCAATTTCACTTAGTATGGTAGCTCCAAGAACAACACCAATACCGGGGATGGTTGTTAGTTGTGTATCAAAGTGGGAATAAAGTTCTGCTATCTTTTCTTCTAATTCTGCTATTTGCATTTCTGTATATCGAATATGTTCCATGTACTGCTTTATGAGAAGACTTGTTGTACCGTATTCCATGACAATGCCAAAGGAGTTTGCAGCTATTTCTTTGATTTGTTTTGCCTTAGGTGTGCTGAAACGTTTGCGGCTTGGAACTTCTATGATTGAAGCAAGCTTATCTGTGTCAATAGCAAGGATTTCTTCCGGTGTAGAGCAGTTTAGGAGTAATTCTGATGATGTTAGACCAAAGATGTTTGTAAAGATGGTTTCGTACTCGGGGAAAGCTTGATCAAGTAGTGATATGACTTTTCTTTTCAAATCAGCAGTCATATCAACAATAAAAGAACGAGCCCTGCAAAGTTCACGCAATTCGTACAATTCCGAAGGAGGCATGCCTCCTTCGGTGTATCTACCAAAGCGGATGACATCAGCAATGATAAGCGAATCATGTTCGTCATTTTTTACCTGCCGTATATACATTCCTCGCAAGGCATTTGATTGTATTGGATTTAAAACATGTACCTTATATCCACATTTGCAAAGACCTGAATATAATGCAAGCCAATAGTGAGCAGTAGATTCCATACCAATAACAAAATCTGCTAGATTGGAACTAAAACTATTAAGTATTTCGGTTAGTTTTTTAAAACCTGCGGAGTCGTTTTTGAAGTTGAATGCTTTTTTGACAATGTTGCCAGTATCATCAATTATGATGGCCTCATGGCTTCGTTTGGCAATATCAACACCAACAATGAACATGGAATGTAACCTCCTTTAATATTTTGGACAGTATCCTCAAAGTCTTATGAATCATAACCTGCTTAGACATTAGAAGAAAGCACATAGCTTCGACATCCGGCTGATAAATGAATTTCCATAAGGTAGAGGTTTCACGCTGCTTAAAGTGAACTGTATGTCACAGAGAAAATGCAAGAGTTGCCTCTGTCCAGTAGGCATATTATATCATACCCAGAAAAGCTTTGGGAAGGATAATAAACAAACGCAGGAGTGACGGCCAAACTGCTTGAAGAAAACACTGTTTCAGGGAGAATAGAAGGCGAATCTCTCCTGCATAAATATTCACCAGTATGCGGCAAATATCTACAGTCGATATTATAGCAGGAGAAAGAGTCGGGGTTGCAAATGCTCCCCGACTCGATTACTTCGGACGGCAATGCCGACCGTCAAAGGATTTTAAGCGTTTAAAATTTCAACGGTTTTACGGGTTGTAAAAATCGACTCTGGGTATAGACTCTGGGTTGAATAAGGCATAATCCGCATCTTTAAACAGTTTGTTTATGGGTTCTTATGGGCATAAAAAAGGTACGAACCAAAAATGCTCGTACCTTAAAGTTTATTATTGAGATAATAGTTCTTTTTCGATTTTTAATACATCAGGGAAAATGAGGTTGATTCCTTTGCGTTGTAAAGCGATGACTCGTTTGGCTTTTGAAATAAGCTCGGCTTCAAACCTGCCGTCTATGCGAACCGGAATTTCGGCTTTAGAATCTATGTATTCGTTTTTTATATATTTTTCTGTTACAGGACACATATTTTGTATTAGAAATGCTTTCTTGAAACCAAGAACCTCACCAAATGCAATGGTATCACATTTCCCATATTTTTGAATTTTTGAATCGTAATATTTACTGAATTTATCAACCTGAGATGAGAAGGGTATCATCCAATAAAGACCAGTCTTGTTATCACGAAAAGCATAAAAGCAAGGTCTATCATGAGCTTGTCCGTTTATGCTTTCTTTATTTCTCATAAGTTTATCATCCGGAAAATCTAAAAAATATTGGTCGTCAATATAATAGAAATGTCCTGTATTCATTGTCATTTTAATAACCTCACAAAAGAAAGGCTCCACTCTTTAGGGAATGGAGCCTCAAACATTTGAACTCGACCTTTTGTTAGTCGCATATCGAGTAGCGACAAACATTTGAACTCGATCTTATTTTAGTTGCACACCGAGTAGCAACAAACATTTGTGATAGTTCATCTATCAGCATCTACATTATACAATAAGAATTGATGTTTGTCAATAGGTCGAAGTTGAAATGTGCGGATTTAATCCGCCAATAATATTATATGCATATATTTAGAAATATATCATAAAAACGGTGGTGTAACAATGGAAACAAAACAAAAAAGAAAATTTGCACTATGGGTAAAGGAATCAATTCTCGAAAAGGTGAAGAAGCAATACAAGGAAGACAACTGTAAATCTCAAAGCGAATTTATTGAAAAAGCAATTATTTTTTATATCGGATATTTATCTTCAAATGAGAATAAGAGTTATCTTCCTAATGTTATAACATCAACTCTAAAAGGAATTGTTGCCGAAAGGGATAACCGACAAAACAGATTGCTTTTTAAAATGGCGGTCGAAATGGCAATAATGATGAACCTTATCGCTGCTAATCAGGAACTTGATAAAGTGGATATTGAAAGGCTAAGGGGAGAATGTATCAAAGAAGTAAAGCGGATAAACGGCACACTTTCTTTTGAAGATGCATACGATTGGCAGAAAGGATAATGTTTTAAATTGGCAAGACTGATAACAAAATTTAAATACATTAAATCCGGTGATGAAAAAACTGTAAGCGGATATGTGAAATATATTGCTACCCGTGAAGGCGTTGAAAAGATAGATGAGAGCTTTAAGCTCAAGCCTGCCACCAAAAGACAACAGCAACTTATAAATAAAATTCTAAAGGACTTTCCCGATGCGGAAGATATGCATGAGTACGAGGATTACAAAATCAACAAAACCGTAGGCACCGCATCTGAATTTATTACACGTGCATTGGAAGATAATTCTTATGGTACTATGAATAATAAGACCTATGCAGATTATATTGCAACAAGACCACGTGCCGAAAGGTTCGGAACACACGGACTCTTTACCAATGACGGAGAGCAGGTTGTGCTGTCAAAGGTATCCGAAGAACTAAAAAGTTATGACGGTAATGTATGGACTGTAATTATTTCGTTAAGACGAGAGGATGCGGAAAGACTTGGATTTAATAACGGGAGCAGATGGAGAGATATGCTTCGTTCACAGACCGATATGTTAGCTCAAAATTTCAAAGTACCGATGGAAAATTTATGTTGGTATGCAGCCTTTCATAATGAATCACATCACCCGCATGTTCATCTTATTGTTTATTCTACGGATGAAAAAGAAGCCTTCCTTACTAAGAAAGGTGTTGAAAATATTCGTTCGGCTTATGCGAGAGAAATATTTAAGGATGAATTGTATTCGGTTTATGAAAAGCAAACCGAAAGACGAGATGATTTAAGAAGGGATAGCAAAACAATAATTGCCGATATTATTGAGCATATAAATTTGGGTACATACGATAATCCTGTGCTTGAAGATAAACTGTTGTTACTTGCAGAAAAACTCAAAACCACAAAGGGCAAAAAGGTATATGGCTATCTGAAACCGGAATTAAAGGCATTGATTATATCAATAGTTGATGAGCTTGCTAAGGATGAAAGGATATCTAAACTCTACGATTTATGGTACGAACAGCGAGAAAATGTTTTAAAAACATATACTTCAAATCTTCCGAAAAGGGTTGCTCTGTCAGACAACACTGAATTTAAAACAATAAGAAATGCTGTTATTACCGAGGCGATGAATATAGCATTCGAGAAAATGCCTATGGATGAGCCTGACGATATGGATGCACCCGACATCGAACCTACAGATTATGAGACAGAGCAAATATCTTTTAAGGAAAAAACCTCTAAAATGTGGAACGCTTATTTCGAGGCCAAGAAACTTCTTAAAGAGGATGAAGAAACATACAATCCCGAACAAGCTGTTAAATTTCTCATAGAAGCGGCAGATCTTGGGTGCAGTGTTGCTAAATACAAGTTAGGGAAAATGTTTTTAAAAGGTGAGCATACAGTAAAAAATGTTACATACGGATTGCAGTGGCTTGAGGATGCCGTTGAGGATGAAAATAGTTATGCCGAATACCTACTTGGCAAAACATTATTATATGGAAATGATGCAGAGCTTGACATTGAAAGAGGGGAAGAACTTCTGAAAAAATCTGCTGAACACCATAACGCTTATGCATGGTATACACTTGGCAAAGAGCAACTTTCGGGCGAACTTTTACCGATGAATGTTGAAGAAGCAATTATCAATCTAACCTTGTCGGCAGAGCAAAGGTTTGATGTGGCCGAGTATTTTTTAGGAAAACTTTACTATAAAGGCGAATATGTAAAGCGAGATATAAAACAAGCTATTGATTATTTAATTGCTTCTGCAGAACAAAACAATCAGTATGCTGCATATCTCTTAGGTAAAATATTTGCAACCGAAGAAACGGTAAAAGACATGGAAAAAGCATTGAGATATTTTAAAATCGCAGCCGAAGAAGGAAATGCGTTTGCAGAGTTTCAACTGGGTAAAATATTTTTGTATGGCAAAGGTGTGCCGCGAGATTACCACAAGGCAGTAGAATATCTTGAATCATCTGCCGAAAAGGGAAACGTATACGCCGAACAAATGCTAAAAAACATACGAAAAAGCAGAAGCTGGTCGGCATCGTCAGGTGCGATAAGATTGCTATATCATGCAAGCCGAGCGTTGCAAAAACGGATGGAGAAAGACCGTAAAGGCGGTAGTGCTATTCTTGAAAGCAAACTTAAAAGGCAAATTGATGAAAAGAAAAAGGCTCAGGGTATTCGTCAATAATTTTATAAAAATAACTTTGGAAAATGCCGTTTGAAAGGAGGAATGATTATGGGGAAATATATCCCTTTTACCGAAGAACAAAAGCAAAGGGCAAGAGAAACAGACCTTGTAGATTTGTTGCAAAGACAAGGCTACAAACTTAAAAAAGAAGGCAAACAGTATGTGTGGGGCAGTGGTTCGGATAAGGTGAGCATTAAGGGGAACTATTGGTATCATCAATATGAGCAGGTAGGCGGCGATGCAGTCGACTTTATTAAAAAGTTTGAAAACAAGAGTTATCCCGATGCAGTGCTTTATCTTCTTGAGGAACAGGGCGAAAGAGTTACAATGCCTGAATCCGAAGAAGAACCGCCCAAACCTTTTGAATTGCCTAAAAAGAATTCGGATATGCGGAGAGTTTATGCCTATCTCTTTAAAAAACGATGTATAGACCGTGAGATACTCAATACCTTTATTCACTATGGGCTCATATATGAAACAGAAAAGTATCACAATGCGGTGTTTATAGGTTTCGATAAAGAACGTAAAGCGGTACACGCTCATTTAAGAGCAACTGTTTCAGAGAGCAGTTTTAGAATGAATATTGAAAGCAGTAACCCGGAATACAGTTTTAATTGGAAGGGGAGAAGTAATCACGTATTTGTTTTTGAAGCACCGATAGATATGCTTTCCTATATTTCCGACCACAAGGAAGGTTGGAAACAGCATACATATGTTGCATCCTGTGGAGTGGGCGATATTGCACTTAATAAAATGCTTGAAGATAATCCGCAGATAGATACCATACATCTTTGCAGGGACAATGATGGAGCCGGACATAAGGCAAATAAAAGAACACAGGGGAATTTTGCGGGTACAAAATATACCATACAAATTGAGCTTTCAAAATATAAAGATTGGAACGCCGATAGGATGGGAATAGAAGAAACGGAAAGCGAGGAAGAAAAGATATGTCAGGTCTTATAACCTTAATGGTGGTTGCCATTTCAATATTCGGTGTGCTGATAGGTATAACTGTGTTTGTACATATGTATTCGCTTAATAACATCAAGAGCAAAACTGTAGGTGACGGCCAACACGGTACTGCTCGGTGGGCTGATAAAAAAGAAATACATCAGATGTATAAGCATATACCCTTTACACCTAACAAGTGGCGTATGCAGGCAGCAAAAGGTGAGACTCCTACCGTGCAAAGAATTATTCCCAGAAAAAACAGTAAAGAGGAAACGTGCGAAGAAGCCTTACCACAGGGAATAGTTGTTGGGTGCAAGGGCGGTAAATCAAATACGGTCGCACTTGTTGATACGGGTGATGTTCACGCTTTAATGATAGGTGCCGCCGGTGTAGGAAAGACGGCATATTGGTTATATCCCTGTATAGAATATGCAGCGGCAAGCGGTATGTCCTTTTTGTCTACCGATACCAAAGGTGATGTAATGCGTAATTACGGTAACATTGTAAAGAATTACGGATACAAGGTATCGGTAATTGACCTTAGAAATCCTATGTGCTCAAACGGAAATAATCTTCTGCACCTTGTAAATAAGTATATGGATTTATATGAAAAAACGGAAAAAGTTTTATATAAAGCAAAGGCAGAAAAGTATGCGAAAATTATTTCTAAAACGATTATTCTTTCAGGAATGGATGCTACCTCGTTCGGTCAGAACGCATACTTTTATGATGCTGCCGAAGGATTGTTGACGGCTACAATTTTACTTGTTTCAGAATTTTGTGAGCCTGAAAAAAGACATATAGTATCTGTATTTAAAATCATTCAGGAACTGCTCGCTCCATCAAAGAAAAAGGGCAAAAATGAATTTCAGCAGTTAATGGAATTATTGCCCAATGACCATAAAGCAAAATGGTTTGCGGGTGCAGCACTTAATACGGCAGAGCAGTCAATGGCATCGGTTATGTCTACGGCACTATCCCGACTCAACACCTTCCTCGATTCAGAGCTTGAACAGTTATTGTGTTTTGATACCGAGATAGATGCCGAAAAATTCTGTTCGGAGAAATCTGCAATTTTTATAATCATGCCGGAAGAAAATCCTAACACATTCTTTATGATTTCGTTGATTATCCAACAGTTATATCGTGAAATACTTGCAGTAGCAGATGAGAATGGCGGTAAACTTAAAAACCGCTGTGTGTTTTTCTGTGATGAGTTCGGCACGCTTCCGAAGATAGAATCGGCTGAAATGATGTTTTCTGCTTCTCGTTCAAGGCGTTTACAGATAGTACCTATAATTCAGTCATTTGCTCAACTTGAAAAGAACTACGGAAAAGAGGGCGGTGAGATTATTGTAGATAATACACAGCTAACAATATTCGGAGGATTTGCACCAAATAGCAGTTCTGCTGAAACCTTATCCAAAGCACTCGGCAGCAGAACGGTGTTGTCCGGTTCGGTATCTATAGGCAAGAACGACCCCTCACAGTCGCTCCAAATGATAGAAAGACCGTTACTCACGGCTGATGAGTTAAAATCTATGCCCAAAGGTCAATTTGTTGTTATGAAAACAGGATGCCATCCTATGAGGATTAAACTCAAGCTGTTCTTTGATTGGGGAATTGAGTTTGATGATAAAAATCCCTATTCGATTCCTGACCACGGTAACAGAGAGGTAAAATATGCCGAGAAAAAAGAACTTATAGATGCGATTATTCGCAAGTATTATCCTGAGTGGTTGGAGGATGAAAGAAGAACATCATACGGTCGTCAGGCAGGTGGATTTATTCAAACTGAAGCAATGAATAACGAACCTGAGCCTATAATATCAAGAGAAGCCGGTGATGATAAGAGTAAGAGAGGTTCGGGAATAGGTACGATAAGGATTGAAAGACCGAAAACAAACATATCCTCTGAACAAGAGGTGAGTACGGATGGGCAAACTTAATCCTATTTATAAAACGAGTCTGCCTCACAGAGCAATAACTGTCTATGTATATCTGACTCAAAGAGCAAATAAGCAGAGAGAATGTTGGCCTTCTATATCCACAATCTCAAAGGAACTGAAAATATCCAAGTCAACTGTACGCAGAGCGTTGCATGACCTACGCCGTACAGGCTGGATAGAGAGTGAGCAGAGGTACAGAGAAGGTGGTGGCAAGAGCAGTCTTCTTTTTAAATTGAAGGAAATATAAGCAAAATAAAAGTGCCACAGTTCACCAAGGGGATATTATACCTTGTCGGTGAAAGGTGGCACCTGTCATAATGATAGGTGAGGAACTATATCACTTGAACTGTTTACTATTGAGAAGAAATAATGTTTTAAAAAGTCTGTAAAAAAGTTTATCTTTAAAGAAATCACGGGCATATTTTTTCGTTCTTTTAGCTTCCTTTTTCTAAAGCTGAATGCGATAATAACTTTATGTCTTACACTACGGCTCACGATGTCGCAAACCGCGATACCCTGATACTATAAAAAGCTTGGTACTGATAATTCGATGGTAAAAATGTGGGAAAATATAAATTATGATTTGTTATTCTAAATTTCATCTTCAAGTGTTACAATTAAATCTTTAATAATTTGTTCTTTTTGCCATATAGGTCATAGATGATTAAGCAATCTGTGTCTGAGCATTTTAAAATTTGCTATCGCAACTGCCTTAGCCAACTTTTTTCTTCTGTTTCCGGATAAATACACCTATACCTTCAAATCATCCACTCCT
>JAZUMI010000040.1:0-6296 GCA_045603505.1 Acutalibacteraceae bacterium | reverse complement strand
GGATATTATGTTCAATCAATTCCACGATATTTTAGGCGGAGCAAGTATTAAGGATGCTTATTTCGATGCCTATAATCAGCAAGGCAGAGCTATATCTACAGCGAATGAAATAACACATTACGCTTTGCAGAGAATAACACGAAAAATTAAAATGGTTGGCAGCAACCCCGAATCTCCTTGGAATATTGTTGTGTGGAATCTTAATGATACTGATTATAACGGTTACATCGAGGCCGAGGTTCAATGGTTACACGAGTTCCCTGCATATTTAGGTGGAATAATGCTTGGAGATGATGAAGGCAACCAATATCCTTGCCAAATTATACTTGAAAAATCGGTTATCAAGGGCTTCCGCTCAAGATTTTTATTTGAAGCCCAAATCCCTTCATTCGGATATAAAACCTTCAAGGTTATCCAAACTAATGAGAATGTAAAGCTCGTTCAAAATGATAAATTTGATGTTATCTCAACCGATAAATTTGAGATTGTTATAGATAACGGCATTATAGACTCAATCACAAGAAAAGACAGTGGTAAAACCTACAAGGGCCTTGTTAAACCGGTTGTGTTTGAGGATGAAGGCGATACTTGGTGCTTTAATGTTGAGAGTTATGGAAAAGAACTTGAAAAGCCGTTACTTCAAAACATTAAAGTCACTGAAAGCGGGGACCTGCGCACAATCATTAAGGCGGATTTCAGTTTTAGAAATTCACTTATAACACTTTATTACATATTCTATAATAATCACGATTATTTCGACATTAAATATTCTGTTAACTGGAATGAGAAACACACCGTTCTAAAACTTGCCATTGATTCAGGGTATGACGATTTGATTTCTTCAGCTCCATTTTCAGCCGAAAGCCGAAAGGATACCGCCGCCGATGTTCCTATGGGCGAATGGCTCACCCTTTTTGATAAAGATAGTGCACTATCAATTTTTGCAAATAGCGCTTTTTCTTATTCAAAAGATAAAACAACACTCTATCTTTCACTTCTTAGAAGTTCAATTTACGGAGATCTTCGCATCGCCCCTCTAAATGATTATGATTATCCTTATCAAGAACAAGGTGTTTGCGAAGGCGATTTGCGATTTTTGCTTCACAATAATCTACATACCGATAAAATCCCACAAAATGCAACTGCATTCAACAACCCTGTTATTGTAATTTGTGAAGCTAATCACGATGGTATTTTTTCTTCTACCAATTCCGATATCTCACTTGATACCAACTCGGTTGTTATAAGCGCGATTAAGGAATGTGAAGATGATGAATCCATAATAGTTAGACTTTATGAATCTCTTGGAAAGAATGCAAAGGCAACCCTTAATTTGTTCAACAAAACTTTCGCCTTTGATTTTAAACCATTTGAAATTAAAACTATTAAAATAACCAAAACAAATGCAATTGAGGTTTATATAACCGAAGATTAAAAAAATGGGAAAAGTACCTAACGTACTTTTCCCATTTTTTAATTTGTCTATTAAATTTTTGCCTTGCTATAATGAATTTTACACTATACTATAGTTAATGCTTTATCAGCCTTTTTCATAACTAAAGGGTATCCCTTTTTCCTTAATACCATTTTACAAGGAGGTTTAAATTTAGTCGAATATGTGATTTTTAAAAATTCCCACGCCTTAATGTATCGGCGTTAAGGGAAATTTTTTCATTAAACACGCCGCCATAAACCTGCGCCTATTCTACCATTACCTAATGGTAATGCATTATTAAAACAAGTCGCACTTTGTTTATACCACAACATATTTTCTAAAGACCTTGTTTTAAACTTCACTTATCGTCACCTTACTATTGATTGGTATATTATAACCATTACCAATTGATATTCCATCTTTTTTTATAACCATTGCATTCAAGATGTTGCGCTTCAAAAGAAACGGAATTTCCTTTTTGTTGTTTTTCAAGAAAATCATCGTATAGTTTTGCATCAAGCGGGATCTTCACTGCAACGTTCCCTTTCCATTCCGAAAGATAGGCGGCACACTGGATTTCTAATTCGTTTATACCATCATATCCTGGAGAAATCAACGGTTCATCTTTTATTATTGAATCAGCAAAATTTTGCAAAATTAAATTATGCCCATTCACTTCGCAATCAAAAAATTCAAAATAATCATATTCCTTTTCACAGGTTGACTTTTCTGCATTCAAGCAATATTCTCGTTCATCAAACGAAAGCTTCCAAAATTTTAGCACACCGTTTTCAAGGACTAACTTGCCTTTTGTTCCTGAAATTTCAAGTCTATTTGTGCCCGGATATTCACCTGTTGTGGTTATGAAAATACCTTCGGCATTGTTTTTAAACTTGACATAAAGTGTTGCGTTATCTTCAACCTCGATTTTATGATATCTTGCGGTTTGACAAAAAGCAGTTACCTCTATCGGCATACCACAAATCCACTGCCACAAATCAAGTTGGTGAGGCGCTTGATTTACAAGCACTCCTCCGCCTTCGCCAACCCATGTTGCTCTCCATGCACTGCTTTTATAGTAATGTTCGGTTCTATACCAATTTGTAACAATCCAAATGCTACGTTTGAGTTCTCCAAGCTTACCATTATCTATAATCTCTTTTGCTTTTTTAAAAAGAGTACCTGTTCTTTGGTTAAACATAATAGCAAACTTTTTACCGCTTTTCTGGGCAATCTCATTAAGCAAACGGGCTTTAGAAACCTTGATATCAATTGGTTTTTCTACAAGCACGTGTTTGCCGCTGTTTAAAGCATCAATCGCTATATCCGCATGCAAAGGATGCGGTGTTGCAATCAAAACCGCATCTATTTCTTCACAACTAAGCAATTTTTTATAATCATCATAGTAAGGAACATTTGAAAAGTTTTTCTCAGCACAGGCTCTTACTTTATCGCTAACATCACAAATAGCCGCTAAAGAAAAACCCTTGATTTGCTTTTTCAAAATACTTTGAGCATGGGCAAAACCCATATTACCAATGCCGATAATGCCTATCTTTTTGTCATTCATAAACTTTTATTTTGCACCACCATAGGTATTAGAAATATCAGTAAATGCTTCCTTTACCTCTGTTTTTCTTCTTGAAGTTTTTACGCGTTTCATCAATTCTTCATAATATAAATCATCATCAAATGGCAAGGTGATTTTTTTATCAAGCCAAGCTGAAAGATGCATCGCATTAGAAAGTGTTAAACCATTTATTCCTTCTAAACCGTTTGCAACAAGCGGCTCTCCACGAAGAATTGCGGCAGCAAAAGCATTAACAACGCCGGCATGTTGCTCATTTTGACCATCGGTTTCAATTTCTTTTTCAATATATTCAGGATGGCCGAAGGGTATAGTATTGGTTTTGCTGAATTCAGGCTCGCTTACATCATACTCTATGAAAGATAATTTATCATCCTCAACGATAATTCTTGCCTTATCCATTTCAATTTCAAAGCGGTTAGTTCCGTGAGCATCTCCCGTTGTTGTGATAAATACACCTGTTGCTCCGTTGGCATATTCCACATAGGTTGTAACATCATCTTCAACCTCTATATCGTGCCATTTACCAAACTTCATTTCAGACCTTACCGAAACGGGCATACCGCATATCCACTGCCACAAGTCAAGCTGATGAGGACACTGATTAAGAAGAACACCGCCTCCTTCACCTGACCATGTTGCTCTCCAATCACCCGAATCATAGTAAGCTTGTGGACGATACCAATTTGTTATAATCCAATTAGTACGTCTAATTTCACCATACTCACCCGATTTAACAAGTTCTCGCATTTTTCTATAAACGTGATTGGTTCTTTGATTGAACATCATAGCAAAAACAACATTACTTTCTTTTGCTACCTCGTTCATTTCCTTTACCTGCTTTGTGTATACACCTGCAGGTTTTTCAACTAACACATGAATTCCACGCTTCATGCATTCAATCGCATATTTGGGGTGGAAATAGTGCGGAACAACAACTAAACACGCTTCAACAAGTCCACTATCGAGCATATCCTCTGCTTTTTCAAAGTATGTAACATCATTAGTTAAATTTTCCTTTGCCCATTCAATTCTTTCAGGTTTTATATCACAAAGTGCAGTAAGCTCGATTTCGGGGCACTTGCCTTCAAGTATCATTCTTGCGTGACCAGAGCCTGCATTACCGATACCGATTATTCCTAATTTTACTTTGCTCATTACTATCTTCTCCTTTGCCTTTTAGAGACTGTTCGCTAATTTTTTAAGATGTCTTGCCGCATAGTCAAACGCTTCCTGCATGGTTGCAAAATTAGGATTGCCAACTATTGTTGTTTGACCTTCTCTTTCAAGACTGTCGAGTCCTATGAAACTATGTAAATGTGGTTCAAGCGTTATCATTTCTCCACCCTGATCACCATACATTGCAAGAATTTCAGGAACATGACCGATACCGTCACCCGGCAAAACAACTCTTCCGCTTGCGAGTGCATCCTTAATATGCATATAATCAATATAATCTTTAAGAATTTCCCAAGCCTCTAGAGTGTCGTGGTAGCAGTATACAAAATTAGCAGGGTCGAATATTCCCCTGATTTCAGGAACTGATTTATATATTTCTAAACATCTTTGAGCATTCTCACCATAAATACCTTTTTCATTCTCATGGCATGGTATAACATTATATTCTTTTGCAATTTGAGCCATTATTGCCATTCTTTCAAGAACAACGTCTCTATAATTTTCGGGGTTTTCACCTTCAGGCATAAAAAAGCTAAAAATTCTCATTCTTTCAGCGCCGAAAACATTTGCAACCTCTAATGTATGTCTAAACAAATCCATATGTGCATCAAAATCTCCGTTTACATCTATTTTACCAATCGGTGAGCCTACCGAACGAACACTTAAACCGTTATCACTTAAAAGCTTTTTGCATTCTTTTGCCTCTTCTAAAGTTAATCCTGTAACACTCTTACCATTCAAGTTTCGTATTTCAAGATAGTCATATCCATTACGTACAAGCGCTTCTACCTGCTCTTCAAATGCATTACTGCTTTCATCCGCAAACGCTGCAAATTTAAAATTCATAATAAACACCTCATATTTTATATCTTCTTTTTTTATTATTCAAAATCAGTGAGAGTCCATAGCATTCTTGATGCAGGGTGAACCCATACTTCATAATATGTTGCCTGAATCGTCATCGGCATATAGGGGATATCGGTATCCTCAAACGAATGCATACCAACAGGAAGTTCTCCTGCCACATCGAAAGAGTTAAACGGTGCATTCATATTCGGGAACTCATATCCTTCCCCATACATATAAGAACGGGAAAAAGGATTATTTCCGAGAACCCAAGCCACCTGCTGCTTTGCAAGCTCTAAAAGCGAAGCATCGTTTAATGCTTTGCTGAGGGTAGAAACAGCTTTGGCTTTAGACATTTGAATACCAAAACTACCGCGGAATTTTAATGCCACAGGCATTCTTCTCAAATAAACACCATCATTAAGCTTAATTCCGCTCTCTATTTGCTTAAGATATTTTTCCATATCCAAGCGAGCTTTTTTATGGTCGCCACTTCCTGTTACCGAAGCGGGTGCATCAGCAAAATAGATTCCTGCAGGTATTTGATGATAAACTTCAGAAAATTCCATCAGTTTATTTATATATTCGCGGTAATTCTCTAAACAGTTCTTCCATTTCGCCGATTTCTCATGATTTGGAAGCTTCTTTAATAACTCGGCAATGCACATAATGAGCACCTGCTCGTGTGAGCGGTGGTCATAGCTAAGAGGGGTTATTTTTTCTTTTTCTTCATAGAAAAATCCTCGTACAGGTATTTCCCAATCTGGCAACTCTTGTTGTTGACATTCCATTACATAATCCGCAAGGCTTACTGCATCATCGAGATATTTTTCGTCCTTTGTTGCCTCATATAGCATAGATGCCGCAAATGAAGCTTGAGCAAATATCTGCGCAGGTGCGGTCAACCATTTATCACTTACATCCTTTTCCGAAGAAAAAGGCGCAAAATCATCTATAGCAATTTTATAATCTTCTTGCGCACACTTAAGACACCAGGAAGCAAACATCGGCTCCGTATCCTTATACACATCATAAGCTTTAGCCTCGGTTCCTGCCGCGCATAAGCATTCGAACGGTTTTCTATCGGCAGGTATACTGAATGAATCATCGCTATCGGCACAGCCCTCGGTCCAAACGTTACAACCGCTCCATACGCAACGGAATCCATCTTCGAAACGAGTTTTTAACATCCATTCAAGGCCGTATCTCGCTTCGTTATATAACTCTTTTGAAAGCTCGGGATTTTTC
>JAZUMI010000039.1:0-5235 GCA_045603505.1 Acutalibacteraceae bacterium | reverse complement strand
TTGCTTTATGGAAGACTTACGCTTTCATATATTTTTTTAATTCATTATAAAAGTTCTCTCGAGTTCCAGCCATAATCACGACAATGATTTTATCATCAACATACTCAACCCGATAGGCTAGTTCGTAGTTTGTTTTATTATAATAAATATCATAACCGTAGATTCCACTCAAATCTCCGCTTTTGGCTTCGCCAACCGTGTGGTCTTCCCTGATTTTATCAATTGCTTGCTGATACAGGGTTCTCAGTTTTTTATCCTTAATCTTTTTCAAAAACTTTGCTGCAGGAGGAAGAAATCTAACCTCAGTCATTCTTCTCCCTCCGCCCCAAAGATTTCATCATACGTAGAATACTCACCTTTACCAAGCGCAACATTTTCAGCATCAACAATCATTGCTTCAATAGCAGGGCGTACCAGCGCCTGTCTCTTTTTAAATTCTTTAAGAAGTTCATCGCCAGAAAAACCGTTTGTAATTAAATCAGCAAGGATTTGTTCTGCAAACTCGCCTCCAGAAGACACCCGTGCAGGACGAAGTACCAGTTCATTACCGCGAACAATGCACTCAGCTTCATCGGCAAATCCGAGAGCCACAAAAAATTTCTGAGGAATTGTGATCTGCCTCTTAGACGAGATGCTCAATATCTTCTTATCCATTACGGACTTTCCTTTCATTGCAACAGTGGTAGACATATTGTCCTCCTTCATATTTTACGCACATAAACGGCAAAGTATGCTTTCTCATTTTCCTTGTTTCTTTGTTTCGCATTTATTTTACATTAATATGTACCAAAAGTCAATAGATTGCGAACCCATGTTTGCAAAGATGATTTATTCCGAATGGATTTAAGTCTATTAATTTAGCAACAATCGAGGCAAGGAATATTTTTTGACTTATCCTTGATTATCATGTAGCTCCGTTTCATTCTCAATCAACTGCACACACTCTTCCAAAAAATCTCTTATTCTGTCTTTCCCTTCGATATACACACCGGTATAGCTGATCGGTTTTGCCCAGAACGCACTCCACGCCCGGCGAATTCGGCCGAAGAACCCACTGTAACCGCCACCGCAATATGCGTCCTCAACAACAATTTC
Organism: Acutalibacteraceae bacterium; assembly: GCA_045603505.1. Taxonomy (GTDB): domain Bacteria; phylum Bacillota; class Clostridia; order Oscillospirales; family Acutalibacteraceae; genus UBA737. The sequence goes on along the minus strand of JAZUMI010000039.1, from coordinate 4,140 downwards.
ATAGTCAACGTCACCATTGCTCCAATTATGTCCAATAAGAGAAATTACCTCAGCACAATCCTCGCACCGAAGCGAAACAACCTTTGATTGGTCGAGCAAACTCATATCTTCCTCTCCTTTGTTCATACAAAGCATTTGCTAACCTAATTATTGATAAACCAGCGCATTCGTAAAACCTGCGTTTATCGGAATCGGAAATGCTCATTAACTCGCAGTAATGTGACCAGCTCAATTTAACAGACACTGTCTGTTGAATTTGATAGGTCTGATAAAAACGTCGCATAAACTGAATATTTGACACTGAAAAACCTTTGCCAAACTCTTTTGTAAGTTCCTTAGCAAGCTCCTTTAAGGTCTGTTTTCCGTAATCTGCACGTTCAGGATTTGATTGCTCATGCTCACAAATAATGCGGCCAATGTTCCAATATGTATTCAAAAGTTCACTATTCACTTGACGTGCAACATTACTTCGTGCAACCTCAAGAACCAGTTTAACCTCTTTTACAACAGAAAGGACCTCTTCGTCTAATACCAGTTTATTGTTTGCCATGCACTCACCTTATTCTTTTATTGTTCTCAGCCACTCTTGTAATACATGAGTTCTCTCGTAATAATTTTATAGCAAGAAAGTAACGTTGTCATTGAAGTTGTACTTCAATTTAATTAATTTTCAGCCAAAAACCTGTACTGCACAATCCGTGTAAAGGGATTGTGCAGTACAGGTTTAAACATTTTTCAGTCTCGGAGGGAAAGGGTTGCATTTTGGTTTTCGACGTCTGGGTTTGTGCTCTCCCCTTCTGAATATTCATATTTTTTGATTGCATGTGCCCTGTCTCATTTAATCTTGCTTTTGCAGTCAATGTTCCTCACAGGACACATCGAAAAACATAAATAGACCGTTCAGAAAACTCTGAACGGTCTAAAAAATATAAGTTAGATTAAAGGCAAACTCCCAATTACCTTTTTTGTTCCCATAGAATACCAACTAAAAATACTGAACGACAAACTGCAATTTGTATCCTTCTTGTGTATGTTACCTGACAAAAAACACTACGATCGCACAGATGAAAACGAATAATGCCGTTCCAATACTGAAATACGCAACTTTTCGACTTGTATTCCATTGGATATATGCTTGACAAAGCATTGTTATGCCCATTAAAGGAACACAAATATTGATTGCTTGATTCCAGATATCGAACATCTGCAATACCGCCAAAACAACAACGGATATACTTGCGAGAATGGATATTATCGTTACAATCTTATGCAACAATCGTGCATCTGTCCATTTTGATTTCATAGTAAAATCTCCAAACAAATTCTTGTTTAACAAACATGGTTACTTTGAGCGGGAACACTTAATTGAATTGGGACAAGGCAAATTAAAGTTTTTGAACAAGAGTATTATCTTCTTGAATTAAAAACATAAGTTTTTTTGCAGTCGGCGTTGGAGTGGATTTGCCGGCCTCCCAAGCCTCTACCGTGCGACAAGATACACCAAGTAATTCTGCAAATGCTCTTTGAGTCATGGATAAGCTGGTTCTAACCTCTACAACATTTACATTAGGAAGCGAGCGTTTTCTTGCAAATGTATCTGCGGCAGCCTGGCCTTTCTCATAAGCAAGTGCTTCCTGTAAACCATCCATAATACCAGTAAAAAAATCAATATCTTTAAAATTGTTTTCGACTTCTTCAATGCTAAGAGAGGATTCAAATTTTAAATCTGCCATGCTGGTCACTCCTTTCTTATTGCTTCGATCATTTTCTTGATAGATTTCTTTTGATCAGGTGTAAGATCCTCTTGTACGTTTTTAGGATATGCAAATAGCAAGTACAAATGCTCCTTCTCAAATACATCCAAATAAATAACTCTTCCACCACCACTTTTGCCGCGTCCTTCGAGTTGAATGCGCATTTTTCTAGCGCCACCGGTTCCCTCAATTACATCACCGAGTTGAGGATTTTCCAAAAGAGCATTTTCCAAAATGGGCAAATCACGGTCTTGCAAGCCCATCGCCTTCCAACATTTTCGGAAAGGCTCGGTGTAAACAAATTTTCTGGTCATACAATACCTCCACATAAAGGTACGATATTATCGTATATAGTATATACGATAATATCGTACCTGTCAAGAACCTGCTGATGTAATGAATTTGATTCGCAGCGCATCCCCGCGGCGAGGTTACGGGAGGGAGATAGTTGCGCTTTAGGTCTCAGTGTATGAATTGATTTTCTTTACTGCTGTTTATCTGTATTATATTTTTCGTGCGTATTGTTTTTTGTTTTCGCGGTCAAATTTTCTCACAGTATAGTGGCACACCACCTTCCTCCCTACTTATATCAATCCCGAAGAAGAATTGATTTCATTATAAATTTATTCATTTTTTACCGGAAATCACGTCCCTAAGTGGCCCCACGGCCTCGTTTTACTCGTTGTTGTATTATGACAGATCACCAATAAAATAAAAAGAAAGAGCCGCCCATTTTGAGCAGCTCTTTGCTTTAGCCCATACCGATAAGTCGATACAACTCTTCAGAGGACCAATAACCATTTGGATATACAGTTAAGGAGTCCTTGTGCTTGCGGACAATTCGAACTGGAGATTCGTCTGTATTATCATAAACATGGCATATATCAGATAACACCAAAAGTTTTGGGAGTCGCTCTCTTGAACTCCAATAGCGGGAAACAATTTTATCCTCTGGAACATCATGACCTCCGTTTGCAACACGAGCTGCAACACGAGCAACATTAAGTTGAGGATCTACAGTGAAGATAAAATATGACTTGATAAAGAACCCAGCTTCTTTTGCACGAGCCAACAACTCAAGCTTTCGGTCTGTTGATAGTACTGTTTCGAATGTAAACGAACGATGATTTTGAAGTGCCTCGTCCCTTAATTGATCAGCTACCTCTGCCGCTTGGAGATTTGTAATGCCACGCTCGCGCTGGATATCATCAGCGTTAATGTATGGCGGAATAATCCACTCTGCAGTGGTAATTGTAGATTTTCCAGAACCATTTGGTCCTGCAAACACCCTAACTTCAGGTAGTATACACTTTGCGCCCATCTGGATACTCCATATAAGATTTCCCGATTTGTCTGTCATATCGAGCGACAGGATTACCATTGGCTTTTGCCGCACTAACAGCGGAAGAAACAGCCTTTGAAAAACTTTCCGTCATAGGGTCATGTTTCGACAAACGAACGCGATATACTTTCCCTTTATATTCTAATCGCGATTGCCCTGATTTCATCAAAATACCTCCAAAGAAACCAATAATGCAGCCAGCAATGAATGATCGCTTCTGATACGACAACATTATAGCACGCCTTCCTTTCAAAAACAAGATTAAGCATCCGAAAGCTTTCTAAAATATACACATAATTATTATGCTATTCACACCTCGCGAAGCAGTTCGGCACGCCAAATGAACTTATCCAGTTCATCATTGACTTGCGCAAGAATGACGTAGTATTGTTCGGTGTCAATTGCAGGCTAGGTGTATGCTACACAGAACTGCCGCAGATATTCTGCGGCAGTCCACTCAAAATGCATGGGCTGTTCATGGTCCCCAACCAGCATTGCATAGAGTTCAAAATCAAAAGACGACATCTGAGGACTTTAGAGGAAAGATGGTTGCGCTTTGGTGTTCAGTGTATGGTTTGGTTCTCTTTGTTTCTTATTTTTGTTTTACATCTTTTCGCGAATTCTGTTTAAGTTATTTTCGTTTTTGAGGTCAAGGTTTCTCTATGACTATCTCAAGGCATGAGGTCGTTGGTTCCGCTATTGCCGGCGTGAGATGCGGCGCCCCATGAGTGCCAACTGGAAAGCCGATATTGAAGCTGATTTTGAAGAACGCAAGAGAAAGAAATAACCGCATCGATTTCGACACGGTTAACTCCATCTATCCGGCGGCACCACGCTCTCGTGGTTCCGTTTTTAATTTGCCGCATACGCGCCCTCGTTAGTATCAAAATACGACAAAGTTCTATTGACACATTGGTTGGTTGTGATTATAATAGGCTTGAAGATCAGAAACTGGAGGTTTGCAATGAGAGATTACACAATGTATGAAAAGACCCCTGTGATGTTTTCCGGAGCAGAGCGAAAGTTTGAGATTATCATTGATGG
>JAZUMI010000038.1:0-25961 GCA_045603505.1 Acutalibacteraceae bacterium | reverse complement strand
ATTTCGCTATACTCACCGGTTCTGAAAGCCTTAACGCAGCTACCGTCATTTCCTACCCACTTAAAATAGGGGCTTTCGAGTTCAATATGCCTGTTTTCAGGTCGGCATAAACAGTAGTAATCCACATGGCTCTTTTTAAGTATTTGCGGTGTTGCACTGTTATGTCCGAAAGAATCAACATTGAAAACTGTATCGCTATATATACCGAAGTTTTCTTTTAAGTATCTTTGACCATAAAGACTTTGCCTTGCATAACTCTCGCCGCATGCACTAAAACAGTCGGGTTGTAGCCACCAAGCTTCGCAAAGTTCCCATCTGCCTTCCTTTACACGCTGTTTTATTTCTTCGAACATATCAGGGTCAACCTCTTTTATCCATTCGAAAACAGGCGGAGTAGCGAAAGAGTATATGAAATCTTTATCCTCCTTCATTCGTTCAAGAGCAGAACGGAAGGTAGAATGAATTGAAGCCATAGCTTCATCCCATTTCCAAAGCCATACAGGGTCAAAGTGAGTGTTGCCTATCATATAAATGTTTTTCAAGATAGAACCTCCAGGCGACTCTTTAAAGTTTTTGCCATGATAGTATAGGCCTTACTATTTGGATGAACAACATCATGAGTGCTGCCGTCAATAATATGCAGGTTATCATCTTTGCATAGCTTACTGTAATAGTCTACATATGTCATATTGTATTTTTTACAAAGCGAACTAATATTTTCGTTAACTTTTAAAATCATTTGTTCAATACCATAGGTATTATATGGAATACAAAAATCCGTAGGTAAAACAGAACAAAAATAACCTATAACACCATTATCAATACATTTTTTCATAAATGCCTCAATGTTATTGCTAATAGTGGAAATCACTTCTTCACTGTTAGCACCATCGGTTTTCCACCACAAGTCAGGCGCGGTAGTCAATAAGTCATTTATTCCCGCTAAATAAACCACTTTTTTGGGTTTAAGTTGAAAAACATCGGCATCAGAACGTTTCAATATGTATGTTGTGGAATCTCCGCTAATTCCACGATTAACTACAAAACCGAAATCCTGAAAATAGGCATTTAATTGCCAAAAACAAGTTATGGAATCTCCTACAAAAACGATGTCAACATCACGGTCTTGGTTAATGATTTGCTCATTTTTTATATCAAATTCACGGCGTAGCGCATCTGCTGGGATAAAAACGCCAAAATTACCGGGTTTAATTATTTCAGCCATTTATTTCACCTCCGGATATTCGTTTCCAAGTAAATAGAGTGGAGCTTCATCCTCGTCAATTTCCGGGAATCTTCCGGTAGGCTCGTAGAAACGATTGTCAACACGGTCATCATTAACCTTTGAAACTTCACCCAAAAGCACTGTTCCGCCTTCAGCCCAGAATTTATGGTACATACCGCTTTGGATTGAAATACTTTCACCGGGGCGTATGCGAACTATTTCGCCGGCTTTAACTGTGAAATGACGACCATCAACATAGATATCAACATCACTATCTGCAAACTGCTCATCCTCTGTTGAATTATAAACTTGAACGAGCAAATCACCACCGCCACGGTTTATAATATCCTCCATTTTATTCCAATGGAAATGGAAAGGAGTTATCTGACCTTCTTCTGTTATCAATAGCTTTTCAGCATAAGGTTTAACATACTTCTTGTCGTTGAGATTTCCATTGCGAATTGTGAACATTAGAAGACCGATTTTATGATAATCGCCATATCCAAAATCAGTTATATCCCAACCGAGCATATTATCTCTTATTTCATCGTATTCGTGTCCTTTTTCTTCCCAATCTTTTGGGCTCCAAAAGGCGAATGGGGGAAGTTTAAAATTCATTTCGTCAATGAATTTTACGGCATCCTTTAAAATTTGGTTAAGTTGTGAACGTTTCATTTTTAATTTCTCCTATCGGTAAATATTTTTATTGCTTTTATAACATCGCTCTTTATTGCGAGTTCAGCATCTTTTAAGACGTCATGGAATTGAGTGTATGTTTTGTCTGAAACTGCTTTACCGCCTGCAACGGCCATATAAGTATAGTAATTGATTTTTCGAACACCGCGATTTATAACTTCGCGATAGTCCTCTTCACTAACACCCGAACCACCATGCATAACTATTGGAAGACCATTCATTGCAGTTCGGAGTGCCGAAACCCTATCAAAATCAAGCTTAGGAACAGAACTGTAAAATCCGTGTGCTGTGCCGAATGCACAAGCTAAAGCATCAACACCGGTTTCTTTAACAAAATCAGCCGCAACATCCGGTTCGGTATAAATAGATACACGCTTATCATCAGCACTCGCCGTAGTTGCACCACCAAAGCCGCCACCACGAGCACCCATAGAGCCAAGTTCTGCTTCTACCGAAGCACCATAAGCACGAGCCATCTCAACTACTGCTTTTGTGTTTTTTAAATTTTCTTCTAACGGCAATTCAGAACCATCATACATCACCGAAGTAAAGCCTAATTCAAGTCCACGCTTAATATAATTTAAATTTGTACCATGATCCAAATGGACACACACAGGAACGCTTGCTTTTTTTGCATACCAAAGCATTATAGGAGCAATCTCCTCCATTGTGCAAAGCCCTTTTTCCTCATGTAACTGAGCATGTGTTAAGCAGACCGGCTGATTTAATTCCTCAGCCGCCTTTATAACGGCCTTTATGCTTGTTAAATCAGGACCATTAAAGCAACCGATTGCTACTGACTTTTCTTCTGCAATTTTTAAAATTTCTTTAAGATTAACTAGCATTAGAACATCTCCATAAATTTTTTATTATTGTTTAAAAATTCAAATTTAATTTTTGTTGTTTTTCTTTCATCAGGGGATAAGAACTCAAGCTTACCTGATTTGCGTATAACATCTCTACCATCAGGGTTGCAGTTGCCGGGTTCAAGACCTAAAACATAGTCTTGATTTCCAAGCATTTTCCATTCCGTAAAGCAGGGTAGAGATGTTTTATCATAGGTCAAAACAAGACCTTTATCGATATCCTTGTTGTATATTCCAACATTTGCAAAACCGCCTTTTTCCACAACATCATAGTAGTAGCAACGCTCAATAAATTGTGCTTTTGGTTGTTCTACTTCGAGAGCGGTTGAAATGTATTTTTGTGCCTCATCATCGCGAGCGGAGAGGGAAGTGTGCGGAATTTTAAGAATAGCATTTTCGCTTAAAAGAGGATATCCCATATTGCAATGATAAAGAATCATATATGGCGATTCTTTATCACCATCGTTTTGAACGGTATCAGTAACTTCAAATGAATTTTCAGTATAAGAAAATTCGTATGTGCGTAGCATAGTTAATTTTCTTCCAAAAATAACGGCATCTCGCACCCTTAAAGTTATAGTTAGACCTTCCTTAGTTTCAGAAATTCCAAGAAGTTCGGCAGGAATGTTTGAAATTGTGCCGTGCAAACCTAATTCTTCACCATCATCAACACAAGGGGCACCAACTGCCGAAAGCCCACAGGTTGTGAAGAAGCCTGCTGTAAATGATTTTAAAAAACCGGCTCCAACACCATCGTAGTATTGGGGAGCAACATATCCGCAAGGTGCGAAGTATCCCATATTTTGGCCCATAAAGTTCACTCGGGAAACATCACCACATCTGTCAAGCGATATCCATGCTTCAAGGCCAAGACCGTTTCTAATGTAAAGAAAATGCATTCCATCGCCTTTGCCTTCTTGCAAGACGTATTTTTCACAACCTCTTGTTTGTAGAGGGTTGCCAATATAATTTTTCACAACATCACCTCTATAATTTTTTTACTGCATTGTATAAATTTGCATATTTTTTGTATAATTGCGAATAAATTTCCGATTTTTCTTTGTTAGGTGAAAAGGTTTTGCGAGTGGCTGCCATGCGTGAAATACATGGTTTTAAATCATCGGCTGCACCTACTGCTAATGCCGCTAAAGCGGCAGTTCCTGCTGCGCCTATTTCCTTGCAGTCAAGAGCAATTATTTGCATATTGAGAATATCTGCTTTAATTTGTAACCACAAATCAGATGTTGCGCCTCCACCTGTTGCTCGGATAGTTTTAATTTCGCCTACGAATGATTTTAACATGTTAAAATTCAGGAGCATTTCATATGAAGTACCCTCCATCAAGGCTTTGTAAATATCATATTTGTTTGTTTCAAGCGTAACACCAACAAAAGCCGCTTTTGATGAATTATCCATATACGGTGTTGCCGCACCTGCAAAGTGTGGCAACACAAGTATACCTGTTGGTAGTTGTGGCGCCATTTTATCAAGTTCAGCATAAACGTTTTTGTTCTCTTGCACTGCCTTCTCTGTTTCCAATTCGGCAAAATTATCTCTAAACCATTTAAGAGTTGCACCGCCTGTGAAGGAAAGGGCATAGCAAGCATACCATCCATTTATGTACGGAACAACCGAATATCCATAATCGTAAAAAGCAAGGTCGGTGGGCTTTTCTTTAAGTATAACAGGAATACACTCTACTGTTCCGGTTCCATCCATTGCTTGCGTGGTATCAAAAATTCCCGAACCAATCATAGCTGCAACCTGGTCGTGAGCACCGTTTATAACCGTAATGTCATAATCTATACCGAGCAAAGCTTTTATGTTTGCGGTTAGCGTTCCTGCTATACTGCCGGTTTTAACGGGTTGCGACATAAGTGATATATCAATATCCGCTGCATTAAAAATTTCTTTTATCCAACATTTTTTCTCAATATCAAAAGCCGCTGTGCGTGCCGCTAAAGAATAATCTATTTGAGCATTCCCTGTAAGCAAATAAACAATAAAATCTTCACCTAAAAGTATTTTTTTGCATTTTTTAAATAAATCAGGATTATGGTTTTTTTGCCACATTATCTTAAAAATGCTATACATAGGGTGCGGCTTAACACCTGTGATTAGTGTGAGCCTATCTTCGCCAAAGCTTTTGCTTAAAAACTCACACTCATCACTACCACGGGGGTCGGTATAAAGCATTGAGGGTGCTAAAATATTATCATCCTCATCAAGCATAGCAAAAGTTTCTCCAAAACTAGTAACACCGATTGCGGATATTTTATGATTTTTTGTAGCCTCTTTTAGAATATCAATAACACCGTTTTTAATATCGTTAAAATTGATTTCGTGATTTCCTTCAATATGTAAAGAATCGTATTCTTTATAATATGTATCAAGCAAATTCAATCTTTCATCGTAAAGAGCAATTTTGCATCCCGTGGTTCCTACATCGATACCACCAATAATTTTCATTTTAGTTCCTCCTAATAAAGATTACTGTATTTCCAATATCTCAAGTATACTGCAGTCTGAGGATGTACAACCGGTTTTACTATCATAGAGGACGCGCAACTGGAAGTTGTGTTCACCAAAAGGCAAATCATCAAAAAATTTAACAGCATTAACAAAGTTTTCTTCGGGCATCCACCAATATCTTTCACAAGTGTAGCTTTGCCATTCGCCGCCATCTAATCGATATTCAATTAATCCGCTTGTTTTACCGTAACTAAAAATAATTGATAAGCCTCTACCGGTGAAATCAAATTCAAGAGAATCTCCAATTCCGTATGTAAAGAGTCTTTTTTCAAAATATGGAATATGAACTTCACGTGCTATCGACCAAGCCCCTGAAAATTTTATCTTATCAAAGGATATTTCGTTGGCGTTTTGCCAGTTGGATTTATTATAAGGAAGAGGCAAATTATTTCCCATTAAAAGAACATTATCGTTTTTGGAAGAAAGTTCCTTTTTCAAAAATTCAATAACCGGCTGTGCATAAAAATAACTGCCTAAAAATTTAGGATGAGTGCCATCGGGTAACCAAGCATTGAAGGGGATAAGTCCTTTGGATACTTTATCGTAAGCGTTCATCGCCATATATACCGAACTTATGTTATAGTGTTGTGCAAGAATTTCCATATCTTCTATGGTTTTTGGCGTCTTTCCTTGCATAACCTCTTCGTTCATTTCACTATAAAATGTATAAACCAACACAATCTGGATGTTTGCAGCAAGCAATTTCCTGATAAGACCTTCTCGTGTGCGCATACGCTCATCTTTATCTACGGCATTATCGTTTACTGCGAATTCAATAAATACTATATCACAATTAGTATCAATAAATTCTTTTTGAGCGAGAGCAAGTCCGCACAAACTGCCTGTAGCACCTATGGCGGAATTAACAATCGTTAACATTACATCTGGGTATTCATTAACAAACCAACCTCTAATATAGGTGGGCCAATTATGAGGAACGGCTGCACTGGTTATAGAACCACCTGAAAACCCGATTTTAACATTCTTTTTTTTGATTGCATTTTTAAGGTTATCAAGGTTTCCTCTGATATTAATCATTTCCATTTAGATTCCTCTTTTCATCAATGATAATTAGAACTCCGAGTGCTTTTATTTGTTTATTTAATGAAATAAAGTCGCCATTTTTGGAATATTCGAGTGGCTTAATTTCGCCATTTGAATCAATGTATTTTAAAACGCCGTTTATAGTATATTTCAATTTTGGCTTTAGAACTTCATCACTTGCAAGGTTAAAGAGAGTTATAACGTTTCGTTCTTCAAATTTATTGATATTAACACACATTTTTTCGTTACAGGTGTGTATTGTTATTGGCTTCTTGCATATCCATTCGATAACATTTATAAGTTGTTGTTTTCGCTTATTGTTTACATTTGTGAATTGTGAAAAAACATTATTATCCATAGGCATTATACAAAAACGTTCGCCGTTTTCATTTTCATATACCGCAACACCATCACAAACTATTTGATTGTTGTGATTTATTATTTTGGATAGAAATTCAACTCCGCTTGTGTATGTGAGCTTAGCTATGAGGTCATTACCAATAAGTGTAGAATTAAAATAATTAGAGTTATGACAACCTTCATAAGGAGAATTGAGGTTATTGTCCGTAAAACGTTCACCCGCAAATATATCATCGATTTTTTCTATATTTGTAATACCTATACGCTTACCAAATCCTCTGTGAACCAATGCTTCAGCTGCGCGCAAATCTACTACTGCACCCTTTTTAAGTATACTGTCGATTTCGCTATCAGAAGCTAAGACGATATCGTCACCTGTGAGAAAAACACAATCTGCATTACATATATCGGTAGAAAGCGGTATGCCGATAAGTTGAAGCCATCTGTGCCATTCGGGGTCGGGAAGAGGATTTTTACCTTTAGCGCGTCTGCCAAGAAATGATTTTGAATTTACATATATATTGATGCCATTTGTTCTGTGATTTTCGGGTATCAGTGTTGTAACAGTATTATAAAAAGGCATGTTTTCGCTTAGCGCCTGTGTTATTTCTTCAAAGTTATATGATGGACAATCAAGGTAATCAAATAAATTGAGCTGCATATTTCTGAAACCGTGTGTAAGACACCATATAATCTGCATGCTGGTTACAGTATTTGATTTGTAAAACAAACCGTATGTATCGTTTTCAATTTCAGGTTGAATCTCTGCCTTTGAGCCACCGATAAATTCGCGTTGTATAGCAGGCATTGAAAACATCATAGGAATATCGTTATGACAACCTTCACGGTAAAAATTCATACCCGTTCTGATTCGCTTTACTTTTTTATCTTCGCTAAATGAATTAAAGAAAGTGGCGAGGTCTCTATCAAGAGTTACGACCGGGTATGCGGTTGACATAACACCGATTTCGGTATCGGGAGATATTTCGTGAACAGCATCTGCTATTTCGCTTATTAAATATTCAATGTCCGATTTCACTTGCTCAAAATATGCTTCTTTGATATTATCTTTCTCGAAAGACGAATTAAGAATATGCTCCTTAATTTCTACACGGGTAAGTGATTTGCCGACCTTATCGGAAATAAGTTGTATGTGTTTAGGGCACAAGCAGATTATCTGACCTAAAGAAAAGGCTCTTATATCATCATCTGTAAATATAACCGAGGGCTTGAGCTGTGCATAATATTTATACTGTTGTTTTACAAATTCAACAAACTTTTCATCTCTAATGCATACACATCCGCGGGAATCATCACCGTTTATGGTTACTGCTCTGCGAAAACCGAACTCCTTCTCGTCTGCATAAAAAGCATGTCCCGCTGTGTTAAGTACATTTATGCCGACTTCCACATTTATTTCTCTCAGCTTTTCTACATAAGGATTTAGCAGTTTAGCATGGTCAGAATAGTAACTTAAAGGAATTATTGATGATTCTTCAAGAAAACGAGAAGAGAAAAGTATAACCCTATGAATTCCCGTTCTTTTCAAAAAATCAACAAGTTGATGAAAACGTTGCTCAGTATTTTCAAAACCAATATAATATCTTAGAACCATATTTGACATGTCTTTATTTTGCATTCTTACAACCCTCCAAATAAAAAATGTTAGTTTATATGTTGATTATATATCAAAAGCATGTTAATATGATAGTAATAATCGTATCAAAAATAGTAATTTTGTATGGAGTGCAAATTTATGAAAGTTAGATTTGAAGCGGAAAAGTTGAGAGAAATATTAGTAAATTTTTATAATTTAACTAATATGCGTTTTGCTATTTTCGATGAGGATTTTAATAGAATACTTGCATATCCTGAAGAAAGTTCGCCTTTTTGTGCTATGTTAAAAAGTCAACCTGAAACAAGGCGAATGTGCCGTTCAAATGACAAGGCGGCATGTGAATATTGTAAGAAGACAAATAAACTGCATATATACGAATGTCATGCCGGACTTATTGAGGTTGTAGCACCAATAAAAATGAATGGTATAAATTTGGGCTATATTATGTTTGGGCAAATATGTAAAAAAGATGCTGACCGAGCAAGTATAAAAGATTATGTGAAACCATTTTTTGAAGATGAAGAAAAAATTTCTATGCTGGTTAAAAAAATAGTATCGAAAACTGATAAGCAAATTTCCGCTGTGGCACAGATTATGGAGATTTGCACAAGTTACTTGTGTCTTTATGACATTATTAAAATAGATAATGATAATTTAATTTTCCATCTATCTAACTATATTGATAGTAAAATTTCATCAAATGAATTAACTGTTGAAGAACTTTGTTCCGTATTCGATTTGAGTCGCAGCAAATTGTATGAAATGTCGCATAAATATTATGGTATGAGCATAGCAAAATATATAAAGAAAAAACGCATAGAAAAGGCAAAAGCATTGCTTAAATCTAAAAAGTTCAGTATTGCAGAAGTGGCGGAAAAATCCGGACTTTATGATGCAAATTATTTTTCAAAAGTTTTCAAAGCCGAAGAGGGAATAAGTCCTAAAGAATATAAAAAGAGAATTGTCGTATAAAACAAAAATAAAAATGCCATCATTTGTTTCAAAATCTCTTTAGTGTAAAGTATATATTTTTATATCAAAAAAGCCGAGTTTTTTAACTCGGCTTTTTGGTTGTAAGGATTCATAACCTACGCCGCTTTATGCTCGTCGTTGCCGAGCCTACACAACAGTCCACCGAACTGTTGTGCTTGACGGCTCGTTCGAATCCCCTTATTTTTTATTAAAAACAAAAAACCAACCATAAAGGTCGGTTTTGTTATTGGTGGAGCATACCGTACATCACCCGGACTCACGCCCTGTGGCACAAACTTTAGATTTGCACGAACTTGGGTGGATTGGGTGTGGCAGCTTGCCACTGGTGGAACAACAATATCCAAACACGAACTATTTGGTCGAGTCGCTAAGTTGTAATTAGCAGAAGACTTTAGAACGGATTGGGTGTCGAGCCACTCGACTGGTGGAGCTAAGGGGATTCGAACCCCTGACCCCCACACTGCCAGTGTGGTGCGCTCCTAATACACCTAAAAACGCACCCCAAAAATCAAATAACATTTCGCTTTGCAAGGCAAATACTACAATATGATTTTATACGTAAAATTGCTTTCTATAGAACTCACTCTATCAAACACTCTTAACATGATTTTGCACTCTTCTCGCAACTTTTCATCTAATGAATCTAAATTGTGCACTTCGACAATATATTTTTCATCATCAAATAAATATCTGAGGCAATCCCAAAGTGCATCCCAATTTTCACCATAATATTGGGGCAAACCAAACTTTTCTTTAAGCATTAAATGAATTTCGCCTAAATATTTGCATTTAGAAAAATCTAATATTATAGGGTTTTCAGTTATTTCTTTAAAAGCATGATAATCATTATAATTCAATTCTTTTCCCTCCTATACAATTTCAAAAAAAGTTTTGTAGTGGTCGTATGTTACAAATATTAATCCATCATTTGAATAAACTACTCTTTGATTATTTCTATAGCCGAATCTGTAATTTATATCTGCTTCATACCAAGTACGACCCTCTTTGCTCGGTAAATGACCATTATCATTATAATATTCTCCGCCAAATATCATCTTATCCGGACAAGCTGCTGATAGATTCGCCAACTTAGGTATCCAACCATTTGCTTTGGCTTGTGCACTGGTTAAATAGTAATCCGGCAATTTTGATTCGTACTTTAATGTCCAATCTGCACCATCCAAACCTTTTGTTGTGGCGGTTCCGGATTTTACCGTTACCATAGTTTTTATTTCACAACGACACCGCTTATGAACTTTTGGCTCAATTTCAGGTTTTTCTTCAATTCTCCAAATTTTTCCGTGCATAGTGCGGCATATCGGGCATGTTTTTAAATCTAATATTGCTATCCAATTTTTATAATTTGAACTTTCGCCAAATTCAGGTTTCCAATCAAAACCGTTAATGATTTGCAACAATAAATATAAAAAGATATCCATTTTATCGCCTCCGCTTCGACTTATATTATACCGAAACGAAAGCCACCATTCACCGACATCTTTTTAAAACTATGTATTTTATTATAGCATTACTTTGTAAATAAATCAATTTATAATCGAAACCCTCTCGGGTTCTCCCCCTTATCTGAGATATAAATAAAGGAACTGCAAGTTATAAAACTTACAGTTCCTTAAAATTGGTGGAACAACAATATCCAAACACGAACTATTTGGTCGAGTCGCTAAGTTGTAATTAGCAGAAGACTTTAGAACGCATTGGGAGTCGAGCCACTCGACTGGTGGAGCTAAGGGGATTCGAACCCCTGACCCCCACACTGCCAGTGTGGTGCGCTACCAACTGCGCTATAACCCCATAACAAAAATATAATAGCATAGTAGCAAAATGTTTTCAATAATTATTTTTAAAAAATGCTAAAAATTGCTTGACATCTTGGTAAAATAGGGTATAATATTTTTGTTATGAATATTGGGGAATTGTGTAACGGTAGCACGACAGACTCTGACTCTGTTTGTTGGGGTTCGAATCCCTATTCCCCAGCCAAAACGAAAATCCTGTCGACTTTTGTCGATGGGATTTTCGTTTTGTAGTATTCATTTTTCATTATTCAATATTTATCATTCATTTGACAGTATTTTCAATGAATATTGAATGACGAAGTCGCTTACGCTGATGAATAATGAATAATTTCGGTGTCGGCGTTGCCGACGAATTATGTAGTGGTTAAACATATAGGGAGAAACTTTAAAACTAATTCGAATTTGTACACCTTTTCCAAAAAGAAAGCAGCAACCAAAAGGGTTGCTGCTTTTTTGTTTATTTAAATTTCAAGACAATTCCTACAACAAACAAAATCAAAACGATAGCGGGGAGAACAAAGGTCATATAACCGCGCATCCAGTTTTGCACCTTCAGTCCCTTTCCTGCGTTTGCCTCTTCGGTAAAGTTCTTCCAACCCCAACCATAGCGCTTGTTAACGCAGAAGAGCACCATAATGAGTGAACCGAGCGGCAGGATTATATTCGAAACGATAAAGTCTTCAAGGTCAAGCACGGCACTGCCCTCGCCGAACGGCTTGAATGCGGACCAAACATTGTATCCGAGAACGCAAGGCATACAAAGAACGAGCATTAAAATTGCATTTATAAGGCAAGCCTTTTTTCTCGACCAACCGAAAAGGTCCATACAGCATGCTAGAATATTTTCGAAAACTGCAAGAACGGTTGAGAAAGCGGCAAAACTCATAAATACGAAGAAAAGGCTTCCCCAAAGTCTGCCAAGCGGCATATTGTTGAAGAGGTTTGGAAGTGTTACAAAAATTAGTGGAGGACCTGCATCAACCTGAATATCAAACGAGAAACAGGCGGGGAAGATGATAAGACCCGAGGTTATTGCAACAAAGGTATCAAGAACGGCAATATTTATCGATTCGCCCATGAGGGAGCGATTCTTATCAAGATAAGAGCCAAAAATTGCCATAGAGCCCATACCAAGACTTAAAGTGAAGAAAGCCTGATTCATAGCGGCAACAATAACATTGCCGAAGCCAACCTCTTTTATTTTGGAGGCATCGGGGAGAAGATAGAATTTAAGACCCTCTGTTCCGCCATCAAGGAACATACTGTTTATTGCTAAAATTACCATTATGCAGAGAAGCGCTATCATCATAAACTTTGTAACTCGCTCGAGTCCCTTTTGGAGAGAGAAGGAGCAAACAAAGAAACCGAGGATAACAACTATTGCCATATAAATGGTTTGAGTTATCGGGTCCTTTTGCATACCGCTAAAAAGATTTGCAATATCGCTCGGTGTTGCGCCAACGTACTTGCCTGATGCGGTGTTCACAAAATACTGAAGCATCCAACCCGAAACCACAGAATAGAACATCATAAGAAGATAGTTTCCCGCCATAGCGGCATAAGCCGAAAGGTGCCAACGGGTGCCCTTTGGCTCTAACCCATCATACATTTTGATAATGCTCTTTTGCGAAGCCCTGCCGAGTGAAAATTCCATAGTCATAACAGGGATGCCCAAAATTGCTAAAAACAAAAGATATAATAAAACGAAAAGGCCGCCGCCATTTTGACCTGCCATATAAGGAAACTTCCAAACATTTCCAATTCCTATAGCACAGCCAGCACTAAGCAAAATAAAACCTAAACGGCTGCCGAGTTTTTCTCTTGCCATAAATTTTCCTCCTAAAATAAAATCGTCTTGTCTATTCTATCATTAAACAAGAGAAAAATCAAATAAATTGTAAAAAAGGGTTGCATTTTCTTTTTGTTTGTAATATAATAGGCTCAATCACTTTTAAATATCTTTGGAGAATCCCGTTAAATCGGGTGCCGAAGGGGCTAAAATCTCTCAGGCAAAAGGACAAAGGCTAAATATGCTTTATTCTTTTGATGACCGATTTTAGTCGGTCATTTATTTTTTTAGGAGGTTTTTTAATGAGTGGTTTTATGGAGAAGTTAACCCAGATTAACGGCGTTATCAACGATTTCGTTTGGGTTAAAGTAGGTTTGATAATGCTTATTGCAACAGGCGTTCTTATGACTGTTCTCACAAAGTTCTTCCAGATTTCACATATCGGTCATTGGTGGAAGAACACAATAGGCAGTATGTTCAAGAAAAGTGTTATCGGTCACACAAAGGAAAAGGGTGCAATTTCACCTTTCCAGGCTTTGTGTACCGCCCTTGCAGCAACTGTTGGAACAGGTAATATCGCAGGTGTTGCCGCCGCTATTTGTATCGGTGGCGCAGGTGCAGTTTTCTG
Organism: Acutalibacteraceae bacterium; assembly: GCA_045603505.1. GTDB lineage: Bacteria > Bacillota > Clostridia > Oscillospirales > Acutalibacteraceae > UBA737. Next base: position 12,393 of record JAZUMI010000038.1, on the reverse strand, counting down.
GATGTGGGTTGCAGCATTCTTCGGAATGATGACCAACTATTCTGAAAATGTTTTAGGTATATTCTATCGCCGCAAGAATGAAAACGGCGAATGGTCGGGCGGAGCTATGTGGTATCTTCGTGATGGTCTCGGCGGTAAGAAAAACTGTAAGTGGATAGGTAGAGTTTTGGCAGTTCTTTTCTGTATCTTCACTATTCTTGCTTCCTTTGGTATCGGAAGTATGGGCCAGGTAAACAAAATTGTTGCCAATGTTTCAAGTGCTTTCAAGGTTGAAGCCCTTGCAAACATAACCATTTTAGGCGAAATCTCGCTTTACAATGTTATTATCGGTGTTGTTATTATGGCTCTTACCGCTATGATTACTTTGGGCGGTCTTAAGAGAATTGCCAACGTTGCCGAGAAGATTGTTCCTTTTATGGTTGTTCTTTTTGTTGTGGGAAGCCTTGTTATTATCGGTGTTAACTACGCTAATATTATTCCTGCTTTCAAGGCAATTTTTGCAAATGCATTCAAAACTGAAGCCTTTGTTGGCGGTGGTATTGGTGGTGTTATCGTGGCTGTAACCCAAGGCTTTAAGCGTGGCGTTTTCTCGAACGAGGCAGGTCTTGGTTCTTCGGTTATGGTTCACTCAAACTCTACTATTAAAGAACCCGTTAAGCAGGGTATGTGGGGTATATTCGAAGTATTTGCTGATACAATGGTTGTTTGCACTATGACTGCACTTGTTGTTCTTACTTCTGGTGTTCACGATTATACAAAGGCTGCTGCCGAGGGTGTTGATGCAACACTCGTTGGCGATGCATTTAATAGTGTTTTCTCTTGGGGAAACATTGGTAGCAGATTTATAGCAATTGCTATGTTCCTCTTTGCCTTTACAACCGTTCTTGGTTGGTCACACTACGGCTCAAAGGCTTGGGAATATCTTTTCGGTGCTAAGAGCACACCTGTTTTCAAGGTTATACATATTATAACAATTATATTCGGCGCAGTTATGACTTCTTCACTCGCGTGGGATATTTCGGATACCTTTAATGGTCTTATGATGATTCCAAACTTAATCGGCGTTGTTGTTCTTTGCCCGATTGTTATGAAGATTACTTCAAACTATGTTAAGCGCAAGTTAAAGGGCGAGGAAATCGAGCCTATGATTTCTTATGATGCTGATATTCAAGCAGAACATGCAGCCGCTATAAAGAACGGCGAAGAATAAAAAAAAACAAACTCCCAATGTGTTTTACACATTGGGAGTTTAATATTTTTAATTAAAGTTCAGGGTCGGGCTTAACTTCGGGTCTTTGCTCTAAAAGTTCAGGGTTTTTAAGGAGCCTTTTAAGTTTTCTAAACGCAAGTGCGAAATAACTGCCCGAGCAAATACGCTCATCCATAACAACGCCTAAAGGTATACAACGCTCGGCGGTTATTTCATCGCCCACCTTTTTGAGAACATCGTGCGGCATTCCCATAGCAATAAATACGCTTGTTGTGCCGAAATTGTAGCAATGATGATGAATAGCTCCTGTGCGGATAGAGGCGAGGTTTGTAATTCCAAGGCTCATGTGGAATGGGGACATATCAACAACAGCTTTTGGAAGAAGATGATGTTTATCCATCCATTTAAGAATAGCAACACCTATTGGCATAACGCCCGGTACTTTCATAAGGATATTTATGATTTTTTCGGTGCCATTATCGGGGTCTTCAGTACGATTATCATTTACATATTTATTGATTATATCGTTAACCTCGAAAATGGTATTATCGCCTTTGAAATACATTTTTGACATTGTGCCATGGTCAAAAATACTGCCCTTTAACACAACCATTCCAACCGCGAGTTCGTTTCGCGCAAAAACTCGGCTGTTTACAATGAAACGGTTAAGCATTGGAAATTCGGCAACGGTTTGCAAGTATGCTGCAAGAACAACTGCCATATGGCTTATTGCAACACCTTCTTTTCTTTTTGCATTTATGTAACTTTGAATCGGTTCTAACGGAATATCGAGGGTAATGGTGTTCATTGAATCGTTTCTTTCCCTCATTATGTATGAAGCAATTTTATACATCGGGTCGGTCTTTTTGATTTCTATACCATCCGCTCTTTTCATAAAAATTTCCCCTTTGAATTTAAAATACATAATCATTCTAACATAAATTTACGTATTTTACAACCAAAAAATTAATAAATTATGAACAAAAAGCGCTTGGAAAATTTTCCAAGCGCTTAAAATTAGTTATTAGAACCGATAGTAATTTCGGTTGTGTAGTAGTTACCCGAGCGGTAAAGTTTTGCAGAAACATTTTCTCCCGGAGAACATTCGGAAAGAATTTGCTCAAACATCTCGTAATTACTTATATCGGTATTTTTAAAGTTTGTTATGATATCGCCTCTTCTAACACCGGCCTTTTCGGCAGGGCTTCCCTCTGCAACGCTTAAAACAACGGCACCTGCGGGGAAATTATAGAAGTAGAGCACATCTGCGGTGTATCGTTCACTTACGGTAATTCCAATATATGGTTCGGGGTCGTTTTCGTGTTCGATAATATCATTACATATTTTAGTAACCGTTTTAACAGGGATGGCAAAGCCCATTCCCTCATATTCCTCTGAAACGATTTTTGAACTGTTAATGCCAACAAGTTGACCCTTAGAGTTAACGAGCGCACCGCCCGAATTACCCGGGTTAATTGCGGCATCTGTCTGAATAAGTTTGAGTTCAGAATCGGTTGAAACAACTCGGTCAAGACCACTTATAACACCATAGGTAACGCTATCCATAAATTCAAGGCCACCGGGGTTTCCAACCGTAATTACATACTGACCTACCTTAAGGTCGTCTGAGTTTCCAAGTTCAGCTTTCGGTAAACCTTTAGCATCAATTTTAATAACGGCAAGGTCGGTTGAAATGTTGTAGCCAACAACCTGAGCGGTGTGTGCCTTTTCGGTATTGGAATCGAGAAAAACATCAATTTTTCCGCCGCTTTTCGATAGTGCATCGGCAATAACGTGGTAGTTTGTTATAATGTATCCGTCCTCTGTGTAGATAACACCACTTCCCTCGCCCGTGTACTCATTTCCGCCGCCAAAGAAATTTATAACCGAGGTGGTTGTTCTTATACCTACAACACATGGAGTAACCTTAACTGCTACCGCCTCAACTATATTTTCTGCGTTTTCATCAATGTTGATACTAACGTTGTTCGGGGAAATCGGCTCGGTTTTATCTCCGTTTTCCTTGCCGTTTGAAAAATAAGGTGCGGCAAAGAAGGCACTCACAGCACCCACAACCGCTGCAAGAACAACCGACAAAATAACAGTTCCGATTCCGTAAGACCGTTTTTGCTTTTTGGGTTTAGGGTTATATGGCGGATAATAACTGCCCGAATTATACGAATAGGTGTTTGTTGGAGGAGCATAGGACTGCTCTTTTTCATTATCATAATTATCCTGAATTATTTCATCGTGATTTTTGGTATAAAAACCGTTTTCTTCATCGGAAAAATTATTGTTATTAAAATTATCTTCCATAGATACTCTCCTTTTTTTAACGGATATTTAAATTATACAGTTAATTTTTAACATTTATTATTTATTTGTGTGAACAAAAAATAAATAAAAAGCCTTTTCGGTTAGTAATAATAGTCTTTCCGAAAAGGCTATGTTTATTTTAATATATCTTCGAGTTCCGAAAGGGTTGAAATACGATAGGTAATAGAAAGGTCACTATCTTTACTGTGTGGGTTAAACCAACAGGTATCAAGACCTGAATTTATGCCGCCTAAAATATCGGAACTTAAGGAATCGCCGATAACGAGAATTTTTGTTCTGTTCTTTTCGGGTGTTTTTTCAATAACAAAATCGAAATATTCTTTCTCGGGCTTTTGGGCATTTGCTTCTTCCGAAACGAAAACGCCGTCAAAAAGAGGCTCTAATCCCGATTCACGAATTCTTTTGAACTGGGTTGTACAAAGACCGTTTGTAGTGGCATATATTTTATATCCGCGCTTTTGTAAAAGTTTTAATATCTCGTGGGCACCGTCTATCGTTTGGTGCTCACAGGAAAGTGCGAAAAAATAATCTTTTGCAATCTGTTCGGGGTTCCCTTCTTTTTTGCACCAGTCAAGAAAGGTTCTGAATCGACCTGCAAAAATCTCGCCTTTCTCGATTTCGCCACGTTCGAATCTTTCCCAATAGCTTTGGTTAATTTCGGAATATGTTTTAACCGAAAGGTCATCGTGCGGAAGAGAATGTGCCGCTAAAACCTTTGTAACGGCACTGCGCTCTGCGGCTTTGAAATCGAGAAGTGTATCGTCAAGGTCGAAAAATATGCTTGTGTATTTTTTCATCACAGTTTTGCCGCTATTTCCTTTATATATTTTTGAAGTTCGTCCTTTGTTTCGGGGTGGTTAAGACCAACCTCGATGTTTGCTTTAAGGATGCCGAATTTGTTTCCCATATCGTATCTTGTTCCGCTAAAGTCAACACCTGTCATTCCGTCACGAATAGCGATTGTTTTCATGGCATCTGTCAATTGCAATTCGCCGCCTGCACCAAGTGGTGTTTCTTCAAGAATATCAAATATTTCACTCGTTAAAACACATCTGCCAAGTATAGAGAAATTCGAAAACTTCTTATCGAGGCTCGGTTTTTCAATCATATCGCTAACATCGTAAAACTTTTCATCACGTTTAGCTACCTTTAACGAACTGTATTTAACAATTAATTCATCCGAAACCTCTTTAATACCAACAACACACTTGCCGAAGGCCTCGTAAGCCTCGATAAGTTCACTGATTGCGGGGGTTTCTCCGATAATAACATCATCGCCGTAAAGAACGGCAAAAGGCTCATCGCCCACAAAATTACGAGCGCGAAGAACAGCATCGCCAAGACCTCTTGTTTCCTTTTGGCGAAGATAATAGATATTGCATATATTTGCAGTATCGCAAACAGTTTTTAAGGTTTCGGTGTTACCTTTTTTCTCGAGAGCGGCTTCAATTTCAATAGAGTGGTCAAAGTGGTTTTCAATAACCTCTTTTCCACGGTTGGTTATGATAAGAACATCGGTTATACCTGCTTTTGCCGCCTCTTCAACAATATACTGAATTGCGGGTTTATCAACTATTGGGAGCATTTCTTTAGGCATTGCTTTTGTTGCGGGTAAAACCCTCGTGCCAAGACCGGCGGCAGGGATAATAGCCTTGCGAATCTTCATAAAATCAAACCCCTTTTTATTTCAGTAAATGCATAGTTAAAACTATAATGGTTGATAGGTTTTCTACGCCTATAAATAGTATTATACCAAGTGCGAGCATGCCGCCGCTCGTACCGCCGAGCGATGCAAGACCTAATTTATAATAACGTTGGTCAAGACCGGAATTGCGATATTTTTTTATTGAGTCGGTGCAGTGATTCATATAAATGTAATTTGCAAAAAGACCCATTATGATGGCGGTGCCTAAACTGAAAACATCTTCAATATTTTGTGCTAAGGCAGTTTTTGCGGTTTCTTTTGGCACAAATTCTTCAAGCAAATCAAGAGCATCCTTTTCGTGCTCTTTTTGAGAAAAGGAAAGTATAAAATCAAAGGTTTCTGTAACGCTATCGTATGTAAGAGCGGCAGTTATACCCGTAAGAAGAATGCCTACTAAAAGAAGAATGAAAGCAGTTTTGTAAATCTTTCGGTAAAAACACCAAAGTGCCGCACCTAACGGACCAAACAACAACCCTAAAATACTTGCGGCAAAATTCCAAGATGTTTTTTTGCCGAAAATAGCCATCTGATTGAACTTTGGAAGATAATAATGCGCTTTTTTTCCAACAAAGAGCGCAATTTGGTCGGTAGGGATTCCGTTTATGTTTTCTACACCTAAATCATCTGCGTTGGGTGTGAAATCCTCATAAACAAAATTACCTTTTGGTGCGCTTTCTTCATCAAAGATAAGTTTTGCACCGCAGTTTTTACAGTAGAGGAAATCTTTTTCGTTTTCGGTGCCGCATTCACGACATTTGATTATATCCATAAAATTCACCTACAAAAATAAATTTAAGAGCAAACTTGGCAAATAGTTGGTAACGGTTATGCCTATCATAAGAGCGATAAGACTTACACCGCCTAATTTGTGATAATCACGGCTTTTATCATCACTGTTTTCTTTGATGTATTTAACAGTTTTTACAACGTGGCGCTTATATATATAATCGCCAAAAATTGCAAAGGTAAAGCGTATAATAACATTGATGAATAGCCCTATTGCTGCCGCAATTATCGTGCTTGTGCTAACAGAGGGCAAAATATCGTATATATATTGCATAGAATCGGCATAACTTGCAAGTTCAACAGGACTTGCGTTATAAAGAGCGAGAGAAAAAGGCATTGTGAGAAGAGATGCCGCAATCATAAACGAGGTTAAAATTGAGCCGAGTGCGTACATCTTTCTTGAAAGAGCCCAAACATTCGGGAAAATGAATGCCAACCAATTCCAAGAAGCACGGTGCGATTTGTTAAGAAAAGCAAATTTCTTTATATACCTTGGTGTGTTGGAGGAAACAAAACGTTTTGCTTCATCTGCAACAACACCCTCGCCGATATCGTAATCTGCAGGGATTCCGCCTAAAAAATCGTATCCTGCAAAATCTTCGCCAAATTTTTCAAGGTTTGGTGTGTTACACTTTGGACACGCATCAAGAGTAAAATCGTATCTTTCTCTACACATACTGCAACAAATTGTTTCTTCGTTTCCCGAAGCGTAAAAAGGTTCGTTTGGCTCTGATTCGGTGTTCTTTTTTTCTGATTTTTTGATATGTTCTTCAAGGTCAAATTGCTTATCTGTGCCGTGCAGTTCGTGAAGTGCGCAGTGGCCGATACCAAGATAACACTCGCGGTGGTGAGGAGCTCCACAATCGGGGCAGAAAACCACATCATCTTCCTCGAAAAGATAAGCGTGACAAACGGGACAGGTTAGTCCCTCTATTTTTAAACTCATATTTTCTCCTTTGGGTTTATACCAAAACAGTGTTCGTTTTTTCAAGTTCGCGGAAAAGAGTATCAAAATACTCCTTTCCGTAATTGTGAAACTGTTTGTTTTCTATCATATCCTTAAATTCTTGTATGGAAACCCATTTTGCTTCGGCAACCTCGCTTTTCTGAAGTCGCAAATTACAGTTTTCGGGTGAAACGGTTATTGCCCATACATCAACAAGGGAATTGCGCCTTTTTATACGTGCGATTTTTTTAAGGCTTTCCTCGTTTGAACGAATGCCAAGCTCTTCTTTAAGTTCACGCCTTGCGGCGCTAAAAGAATCTTCACCCGAAACGGCGGCACCGCCTGTTGCTGCCCACTCGCCAGGCATAAGTTTTTTGTGTTCGCTTCGGCGTTGCAGTAAAATTCTGCCGTCCCCCGAAACTATCCAGATGTGAACAACGAGGTGGTATTCGCCGCTTTTTAAGATGCATTTTCTTCGAAGCGTTGTTTTACCTGTGTGCTTTCCGTTTTGGTCAAGCACATCCCATCTTTCATTAAACATCGCGTTTTTTTACAACCTCGCCTTTGTTTTTATATATGCTATTTTCTTCAATAAATCCTCTTACCATAGAAAGCGGATAAACGTTTGTGTTCTTTCCGATAATAGTACCCGGATTCAAAACGGTGCCACAACCGATTTCAACGAATTCGCCGAGAATAGCGCCAAACTTTTTAAGGCCGGTTTCAATTCTTTCTTCGCCCATTTTTATACTTACAAGGCTCTTATCCGACTTAACGTTAGAGGTTATTGAACCGGCACCCATGTGTGAACCGTAGCCTAAAATAGAATCGCCCACATAGTTGTAATGAGGCACCTGAACTTTGCCGATAAGAACAACGTTTTTAAGTTCGGTTGAGTTGCCCACAACGCAAGAATTTCCTATAAGGGCATTTCCGCGGATAAATGCACAGTGGCGCACCTCGGTTTCTTCGCCGATAATACAAGGACCTGTAATACTTGCGCTCGGTGCAACCTTTGCAGATTTTGCAATCCAGATGTTATCTCCGATGCGCTCGTAAATATCAGGGTCAAGAGTTTCGCCTATTTTCTTAATATACTCGCTTATGTGCGGTAAAGCCTCAAACGGATATTCATAGGAATTTAAAAGACCACTTGCAAGAGTATCTCTATTTTCAAATAAATTCGCAGTTTTTATTGTTTTCATAAAAACCATCCTTTCTCAAATAATATTTTCGCATGATAAATCATTTTTATTATAACAAAAAATTTCCTGACTTTCAATATTTATATATATTTGCTATTGTAAATTTTTTTCTTTTGTATTATAATAATAAGGTCAATAATTTACTCTTTTATGTGCCAAAGTGTGCGAATGGGCGGGTCCTGTGCGACGGGATGCTACGAACCATGTCAGGCGGGGAACCGAGCAGCATTAAGTGGTTTTTTCTGTGCGCCGCAGTAAATCGGCTCATTCGTACACTTTGGCACATAAGTTTTTAGTATGAAAATGGCTTAATTTAAGGATGGTGAAAAAATGGCATATCAGGCTCTCTACAGAAAATATCGCCCGAAAACATTTTCGGATGTTGTGGGTCAGGAGCATATAACCGAAACGCTTAAGAATGAACTTGCAACCGATAAAACTGTTCATGCATATCTTTTCACAGGAACGCGTGGAACCGGTAAAACAAGTTGCGCAAAAATTTTAGCCAAGGCAATAAACTGTCAGAGCCCTGTAAATGGGGACCCTTGTCTTTGTTGTGAGGCGTGTCGCCTTGCCGAAAGTGGCGAGTGCACCGATATTGTTGAAATAGATGCCGCATCTAATAACAATGTTGATAACATAAGAGATTTGAGAGAGCAGATTTCCTTTACACCAACAGCACTTCGTTACCGTGTTTATATCATAGATGAGGTGCATATGCTAACGCTTCAGGCATTTAATGCACTTCTTAAAACTCTTGAAGAGCCACCTGCACATGTAGTATTTATTCTTGCTACTACTGAGGTGCATAAACTCCCAGCAACTATTCTTTCGCGTTGCCAGAGATTTGATTTTAAGAGAATTGAACCCGAAAAAATCTGTTCAAGAATCAAATATATAGCCGAAAAAGAGACTTTAGAAGTAACCGATGAAGCCGCAACCCTTATTGCAAGTGCGGCGGATGGCGGAATGAGAGATGCCCTCTCTATTTTTGACCTTTGCGCATCGGGAAATAAAAAAATTGATGAAGAGGTTGTCTCGAATGTGTGTGCTATGGCGGGCAGTGAATATCTTAACCGTATAGCAGAAGCTGTTAAAACACAGGATACCGAAAAGGCGCTCTTGTTGCTTGATGAACTGCACTCTTCTTCGGTTGATATGTTACGACTTTTAGGCGAACTCACAAATCACTACCGAAATCTGATGATAGTTAAAACGATAAAGGGAGATAAAAAACCTGTTGTTTGCACTAAGAGTCAGTTAAAAGCGCTTGAGGAACAAGCGGATGGGTATGACATAAAGGATATTATGAGGGCGCTTACTATTTTACAGGCGGCGGCAACACCTATGCAGAGTGGAAACCGCAGATGTGAAATGGAAATGGCACTTATAAAACTTTGCACACCCTCGCTTTCGGAAGATTACGCATCCCTTGAAAAAAGAATAAGGGAACTTGAAAGCGGCACTTCTGTAGCACCGAAACAAAAAGTTGTAAAGGAAGAGCCGAAAATAGAGAAAGAAACACCTATTGTTTCTTCTGAAGAGGAATATGATGAAGAAATTCCGCTTCCCGAAGAGGAAGATTTACCACCTGCACCGCAGATAGAGGAAGAGCCAAAGAAGAAAACGGCAAAACCTGTTGTCGATAACGGCGGTGCAACCCCTGTTGAAGAGTGGGGAGAAATTATTAAGATACTTAAAACCAAGGCTCCGCTTATGGCAGGGGTACTTAACGGCTCGGCTGCATATATTAAGGGAGAATATCTGCTTATAGATGCGCCAAACGAACAGTTCCGTTCAATGATAAAGGGAACGGCAAGTTATAAGGACCAGATAAGAAATGCGGCGGCTCAAGTTTTGGGGGTATCCTATAAACTCGGACCCTACACAAAGGCGGCAGAAGAAAACAATGATGACCCGCTTCTTAAACTTGCAGGTAAACTTAAAAATTTAGAAATATAAGCAAAGGGAGAAAAACTATGAAGGTTAGAATTCCAAATTCGGGCGGCCCCGGAAATATGAATCAAATGCTCAAACAAGCACAAAAAATGCAAGAAGATATGGCTACTCTACAAGAGGACCTTGAAAATCGTGAATATACCGCAACTTCAGGCGGTGGTTTAATTGAGGTTACTGTTGATGGTAAACACAACATCAAAAAACTTACAATTAATCCCGATGCGGTTGACCCCGATGATGTAGAAATGCTTGAGGATTTAATTACTGTTGCCGTTAATGAGGCAATAGGAAATGCGGCAAAAACTGCTGAAGAAGAAATGGGCGCTATAACAGGCGGCCTTAATATGCCCGGTCTTTTCTAATGGCTTACAGTATTGCACCGTTAAATGAACTTATCGCACAATTCGAGCGGCTTCCGGGTATCGGAAAGAAAACCGCACAGAGATTGGCGCTTAATATTATAGAGCAACCGCCTGAAAGGGCAAAAAAGTTTGCCGAGGCGCTTATAAACGCTAAGGAAAAGATACATTTTTGCAAATGTTGTCAGTCCCTTACAGATGAGGAGATTTGCTCTATTTGTTCTTCCGCCGAGCGTGACCGCTCGGTAATTTGTGTTGTGTCTGAGCCAAAGGATGTTATGGCTTTTGAAAGAACAAGAGAATTTTCGGGAACATATCACGTATTGCATGGGGTAATTTCCCCACTTGATGGTATTGGACCTGACCAACTTAGAATAAAAGAACTTATGGCACGTCTTTCGGATGAAAACATAAAGGAAATTATAATGGCAACAAACCCAACGGTTGAGGGCGAGGCAACGGCAAGTTATCTATCGCGAATGATAAAACCGCTTGGAATTAAGGTTACACGTCTTGCCTATGGCATACCTGTTGGTGCAGACCTTGAATATGCCGATGATTTTACCTTGGCACGTGCATTAGAAGGAAGAAACGAGATATAGCGTGAAAAATCACGCTAAAAATATAGGGCGCATGTCACTCGCCAACAATGTGGCAACCGTGACACATGCGATATAATAATCACCATATCCGTGATTTTTTATCGTAATTTTGTGTCCGGGATAGGCTATGGTGATTATTATGGATAGCAAAAAAATTGATAGAATAAACGAACTCGCAAGAAAGCAAAAGAGCGTTGGACTCACCGAAGAAGAAAAAGTCGAACAGGCAGTTCTCCGCCGAGAGTATATCGACTCTTTTAAGGCAAGCTTAGTTTCGCAACTTGAAAACACCTATATTTTAAATCCTGACGGAAGTAAGAAAAAGGTGACTCGTAAAGATGAAAATACTAATAACTGATTGTTCAACCGTAAGGTTTAATAATGATGTTTCTTTAAAGCCGATATCAAATTTCGGAGAGGTAACCGAATATGAAAATATTACACGAAACGAACTTTTAGATGTTATAGGCGATTACGATGCCGTTTTGTGTAATAAAACAGTTATTGATAAAGAGGTTTTAGAGAAAGCTCAAAAACTTAAATATATCGGACTTTTTGCAACGGGATATAATAATATAGACCTTGAGTGTGCAAGTGAAAAAGGTATAACTGTTTGTAACGCAGGGTCTTATTCCACCGATGCGGTGGCACAACAAACCTTTGCTTATGTTTTAGAGCACTATACAAAACTTTCAAAATACGATGCCTTTGTGAAGAATGGCGGATGGAAACGCTCGCCGATTTTTTCGCCCATAATCTTCCCAACCGATGAATTATCGGGCAAAACAATGGGAATTATTGGTTACGGAAGTATTGCTAAAGCGGTTGAAAAAATTGCCTTGGCGTTTAATATGAAAGTGCTTGTTTTCACAAGAACAAAGCGAGAGGGCGAAAAGTTCGTTTCTTTTGATGAGTTGCTTAAAAATTCAGATATAGTAACCGTTCATTGTCCCTTAAATGAGCAAAGCCGAGAAATGATGAACGAACAAGCCTTTGCTAAAATGAAAAATGGTGCATTTTTTATAAACACCGCAAGAGGCGGAGTGATAAACGAAAAGGCGCTTTATGATGCATTAATAAGCGGAAAACTTTCGGGTGCGGCGGTAGATGTTTTAACAACCGAGCCAATGCTAAAGGATTGCATTTTAGCCGAAGCACCGAATATACTTATAACACCCCACACTGCTTGGGCACCCTTAACAACAAGGCAGCGCCTTCTCGGAATAGTTTGTTCGAATATTGAGGCGTTTTTAAGCGGAAAGGCGCAGAATAAGGTTAATTAAA
>JAZUMI010000037.1:0-2108 GCA_045603505.1 Acutalibacteraceae bacterium | reverse complement strand
TATATGGCTCACTCACTTCCTGCTATATATAAAAATTACGGATGTCTATTCCATAGAAACTATTTCCTCGCAGCATTAGAGCTTCTTGCTCCCGAGCAAATTGTTAAAATTGATTTCGGTGCGCAGGGAAGAAGCCGAATGATAAAACAGGAGGAAGAAAACCGCTACTGTATAAATATGACCTATGCGGCACCTGTAAAGAGGGGCAGAGCGGAGATTATTGAGGATATAGTTCCGATTTATAACATCCCGATAAGTGTTAAGGTTCCCGAAAAAATCACTTCGATTACTTTGCCGCTTAAGGATAAAGAAATACCCTTCACTTACGAAAACGGCTGGGTGAACTTCACACTCGATAAGCTCGAATGTCACGAAACGATAGTTTTAAACTATTAAGCAAACACGAATAATCCGAACCTGATTTTAGAGGTGGGATTTTCGTCTTTGCATTGTTAAAATACTCGTTAATCCGTTAGGATTAACTGCGTTTTATGCCTCGCGCATCCAAAAATCCCAAACCTATAAAATTCTACGACCTAAAATGAGCAGAATTTTGTGTGATTTTTGGTGCGGAGGATTTAGTAAGGCTAACGCCTACTAATGACGACAAACCTAAAAATGCCGAAATTATGCCATTTTAGGCGGGTTCGGATTATTCGTGTTTACTTAAGTAAAAAACGTGTAAAAATGCTTGACTTTCAGAGGGTAGTGTGGTATAATGGCACTACCTCTGAAAGGTTCTTTTTTTTTGCAATAAGAACCGGTTCAAAGGCGGTTTTGCCTATGTTGTATAGTGCTTTCGAAATGAGAACAATATGTTGAGTTTCGTGCAGCAAAAGCGGTCGCCGATTAACCGAGGGAGGCAATACTTTTACAGTTATTTGTAAAAGCAAAAAATATTTCCGTAAAGCGGGAGGTGCCGTTATGAGAGTTAAAATCACACTCGCTTGCACAGAATGCAAGCAGCGCAACTACAACACTATGAAGAACAAGAAGAATGACCCTGATAGACTTGAAATGAACAAGTACTGTAGGTTCTGTAAGAAGCACACCCTACACAAGGAAACTAAGTAGGAGGCGGCAGGATGAAAATAGTAAACAGAATTTGTCAAATTCTCGCAATTGTTTTCGGCCTCGCAACCGTTGCCCTTTTCTTCTTTGATTTTGCAACACTCGTTACAAACGGTAACAGTGTAAACCTTATCGCCGCACAGTTAGGTTTCGGCAGTAAGGTTGATGTTGCAGGCAGCACGGTTGATATGGCAAGAAGCGCACATATTCTTTTCTGCTTCTGGTTGGCCGCTATTTCTTTAGTGTTAAGCGCATTCTCCTTCAAGGCGAAGGGCCTTCGTTACGCCGCACCCGGATTTGGCATCGTAACTGCAGTTTATCTGTTGGTTATTGCTCTTTCGAGTGAGTGGAAGTTCGTTGATGTTCGTCCTTTGGAGGATGTATCAAGTGTTACCTATACACCGGTTGCACTTGTTATGGCAATTGCAGCTTTCCTTTTTGCAATAGCTTCAGTTGCATATTTACTCATTGATGATTACATCGAAGTTAGCCAGTCTAAAAACGGAGCGCTCACAATTCCTAAGAGATTAGTTCGTTTCTTCAGAGATTATAAGAGCGAAGTTAAGAAGATAGTTTGGCCGGGCTTAAAAGAGGTTCTCAGAAACACACTTATAGTGCTCATTATGTGTGCAATTATCGGTGTTATAATCTGGCTCGTTGATTTTGGTCTCGGAAAACTCTTAGAGCTCATTTTGGGGGCGTAATAAATGGCTGAAACACAAGCAAAATGGTATGTAGTTCATACCTATTCGGGTTATGAAAACAAAGTAGCGTCTGACCTTGCTAAGATGGTTGAAAGCCGCGGTATGCAGGATTTGATTCATGATATCAGAATCCCCACAGAAACGGTTACAGAAATCAAGGAAGATAAAAAGCGTGAGGTTGAGCGCAAGATTTTCCCCGGATATGTTCTCATCAAAATGATAGTTACGGATGACAGTTGGTTTGTTGTAAGAAACATTCGCGGCTGTACGGGATTCGTTGGTCCCGCTTCAAAGCCCGTTCCTCTAACCGAGGAAGAGGTTGCTGCATTAGGT
>JAZUMI010000036.1:0-2064 GCA_045603505.1 Acutalibacteraceae bacterium | reverse complement strand
TCAGCTTCCATAGAAACCAGATTGTTATTGGCGGATATCAGCGCAATGCCCAATATCACAACCAAGCCTACAATAATCCCGATAATAATTCCTTTTTTCTTCATAATAGCCTCCTTCTGCATATTATAAGCAAATTATTTTTTCAGGTCCTCAAAACATACGGACTAGATATCTGTATTATTCGCAATTTACCAGTTAATTATATTAATTTGGCACATTTTCATTGTAGTTAGCGCCGCATTATGAGTCTCTGGAGTTACGCCTGCACAGCAAGCTGCATCCACATATATTTCTTTTTCCGGAAAATTCGCCTTCAAAATCAGCGCATTTGACACCACACAAATGTCGGTGCAAAGTCCAATAAGGGTAATGTCAAAATCTTCGCTGCCAACAACTTTTTCAACATGGTCAGGAAGCTCCTTGGAACCAAATGTGGTTTTTTCAACCTTTGTAAAAGGCTTGCCTGCAAGAGCTTTCGCTATGTTTGGGTCAAGCTCCCAACCCTCCGTGCCTTTAATACAATGGGGAACAGGAAGCTTGCCACCCTCTGCTGTTTGCATATAGTTTTCAAAATGGGTATCATAGGTAACAAGAACATCGCCGTTAAACTCATTTATTTTCTTTGCCGCACGGCCCACAATGGCAACTGCCTCGGCAGTACCAAGCGCCCCATCAACAAAGTCCTTTTGCATATCAACAACTATTAGTATGTGTTTCATTCCATCACCGCCTTGGGTGTATTATAGCATAAAAGCGGTGGAGGCGCAAGGAGAAGTGAAATCGTGCTAACGCACGATGAAATCCAAGCGTTGCTTGGATGAAATCTGCTTTGCAGATGAAATCAAATCCGTCCCCTAACCTGACAAAGTCGGATTTCACCACGCAAGTGATTTCACCCATCGAAGATGGATTTATCCCGTCCGTTAGGACGGATTTAGTTGAAAAAAGTCCTGTTCTTACGAACAGGACTTTTTTCTGGCTCTACTGACCAAAAAAGAACTGGGTGAAAACCGAGGATTTTCTCTTAATTAAACGGATTTTCATTCTGATTTCATAGAATTACTTGCTCATCAATTTATCAATCCATTCTTGAGCTAAAACATATTCTATATCATTGATTTTAATTGAATATGCCTTATCGTCAAATGACATTACTTCCAAAGGAATAACTATATTGATATCGTCCTGTATAACTCCACAAACATACCCGTAAACATAACAATTCTTCAACGTACCGTCAGGTTGCTTTACTAAATCAAACAGTCCAGCATCTTTAGCCTTTTGTCCACTTTTAATTTCGCTAAGAAACTGTTCGCATTCAGTTGTTCCTGTTTTGGAAATTGATGTTTCCTTATTTAAGAGTGAACCTTCAACAAATTCAAATCTAATACAATTATCTAGGGTGACTTCCTTTTTCAGTAATTCAGACTTTACGTAAATAGCAGTAAACTCATTATCAGGAAAACATCTTGTCAAAACATCTTGGCTACCGTTCACAGAATACATTCCTGTCTTTGTTTTACTGAGCAGATGAACGAATTCCTTTTTTTCTCCTTTTATATGACCGACAAACTCCTGCTCTCCAAAGCACCAAAAACTACCCTCGTAACCGACAAAAGTATATTCCGTGCCGTCGGTTGCTACAATAGTTTTATTTTCGATTTCCGTAAACTCAACATTATTTGAGCAAGCAACTAAAGAAAAGATAATCGCCAAACACATAAAAACAATTGATAACTTTTTCATAAAATCACCGTCCTAAGTGTATTATAGCATAAAAGCGGCTATATCGCAAGATGTTAGTGATATTCCGTGCTTTGCACAGAGTGATATTATGCCTTACGGCATAGTGATATTTTTGCTATCGCAAAAGTGATATTATATTCGCCTCTTAACTGCCCAAAGGGCAATATCACTTAGGCGTAGCCTAAATATCACTGCGAAGCAATATAACTCGCCGAAAGGCAACATCGTTTACACCGTAAGGAGTAACCTCGTTTTGTGTCCGCAAGCGGAAAGATGTTTTCGCTACGCGAAAAATGATGTTGCGAGTAACCTCGCAAA
>JAZUMI010000035.1:0-8486 GCA_045603505.1 Acutalibacteraceae bacterium | reverse complement strand
TTATTTAAAAATTGTTTGAACGCCGTCTACGAGGTCGCCGACCGCCTTCATCATTTTAGCGGAGCCCTTTGAAACATTGTGCTTTTCGGTTAGCATAACCTTGCCAACTGCGAGTGCTGCCGCACCTGCAATCATTCCGGCGCCCATTCCCTTTAAAAATGATGTATAACTTTTTTGCATAATAAAAACCTTCCTTTCAGGATTATTTTAACCGAGTGGAAGGCTTTTATTAAAATTTAAGATACTTTTCAACCCTTTTAAAAGTGAAAAGTGAAATTGCTCCGATAAAAGCGCCGCTTATAATTCCCGCCAAAAGCAAAAAAGGGAGATAGTAGAAAACTCCTGCGCCGAGTAAAAGGTAGGCTGTAATGCTTTGGCACATATTATGAATAACACCGCCTACAATACTGATACCTACTAAACTGAATTTATCCGTTTTATAAAGATAAAAAGAAACAACAAGTGAAATTATACCTGCAGGGAGCGAAAAGCAGAGAGAAAAAGGGTGTGAGAAAAGAATGGTGGATATTAAAATTCTTGCAACATTAACAGAAAGCGCACCCTTAAAATCTCCCTTTGCAACGAGCAGGAGCGCCACCGCATTCGAAAGACCGAGTTTAATACCCGGCGCTATAAATGTGAGAGAGAAAAGAGATTCAATATATCCACAAATAAGACAAGCCGCGCAAAAAAGCGCATAAAAAGTAATCCTCTTTGCCATTATTCCACCTCCACCAAAACCTTGTTTGGTAAACAGGTTATGCTTTCACCTTTTTTGGAAATTTTCTTGTGATTAACGCATATCTGATTTTTACAGGTTGCATCCTTAATATAGCAACGCCCATCTTCGATAACAACGGTGTTGCTACCGAGCGATATAACCTTATCGGTGTTTATGTTTCCGTTATAAACCACTTTGTTGTTTTGGCTAACCGTAACACTCGTTGCCGGCGAGCCAAAGAGCGAAAAGGCTAAAATGCCGCTTAAAACAACCGAAAGAATTGCTACAGCAATAATTATATAATCGCCTTTCTTCAAGCTGAAATCTCCTTAAAATAAATATATAAAAATAATATCACATTTTAATTATCTTTACAAGTAAAGAAAGAAATTGTATAATATTAAGGTATGAAAAAAAGTATTTGTGCTTTTCTAATTTTGAGTGTTTTGCTCGTTTCTTGCACCGAGCAAAAAAATAAGGATACTCGCTTCCTTTTGGATACGGTTGTTACCCTCACTGCCGAGTGTGATGATGAAACTCTAAAAGGGGCTTTTTCGCTATGTAAAGATTTTGAAAACCTGCTTAGCCGAACTATTGAAACAAGCGAAGTTTCACGGCTTAATTCGGGCGAAAGTGTGGATGTGAGTAAGCACACCAAAAAAATTATTGAACGAGCGCTTTACTATTCAGAGTTAACAAACGGAAGGTTTGATATAACGATTTGCTCGGTTTCACAACTTTGGGATTTTCGTAATGAAATTATTCCCGAAAGAAACGAAATTGCCGAGGCACTAAAAAGCGTTGATTATGAGAGTATTACTGTTGGTGAAAAAGAAGTAAACCTTGGCGGTGCAAAAATCGACCTTGGCGGAATAGCCAAGGGATATATTGCAGATGAGGTTTGCGAATATTTCAAACAAAACGGTGTAAAAAACGGCATAGTTAATCTTGGTGGAAACGTTAAGGTTTTCGGAAAAGAATATACTATTGGAATAAAGAGTCCGTTTAAACAAGATGAGGTTATTGCAAAAATAAAATTAAAGGAAAAAAGTGCCGTTACTTCAGGTATTTATGAGCGCTCATTCGAAAAGGATGGAAAGGTTTATCATCACATTTTGGATACCGAAACAGGATATCCTATAGATAACTCACTCGCAAGTGTAACCGTTATCGGCGAAAGTTCGTTTGACTGTGATGCACTTTCCACCGTTTGTATGGTGTTAGGCACCGATAGGGCGATTGATTTTATAGAAAATCAAACCGAGTGTGAGGCGGTGCTTATAGAAAAGGATGGAAAAATCATTCTTTCAAAAGGCCTTTATATGGAAAAAAATGAGATTTTATTTAAGTAATACTTTATTTATTAACAAATAAAGAGTACAATTAATATATTATGTATTTTAAAGGTGAAATTTATGGGTTTATTTAAAATGCTTTTCGGCAACTATAGCGAAAAGGAAATAAAAAGAATACTTCCCTTGCAGCAAAAGGTTTTAAGTTTTGAAGAAGAATATAAGGCTTTAAGTGATGAGCAACTAAAGTCAAAAACTGCCGAGTTTAAGGAAAGACTCGCAAATGGCGAAACGCTCGATGATATTCTCCCCGAGGCTTTTGCGGCTTGTAGAGAAGCGGGAGACCGTGTTCTTAATATGCGCCATTTCCCCGTTCAGATTTTAGGCGGAATTATTCTCCATCAAGGTAGAATAAGCGAAATGAAAACAGGTGAAGGTAAAACACTTGTTGCAACACTTCCTGCATACTTAAATGCACTTTCGGGCAAGGGTGTTCACATTGTAACTGTGAACGATTATCTTGCTAAGCGTGACTCTGAGTGGATGGGCAAACTATATCGTTTTATGGGCCTTTCGGTTGGACTTATCATTCACGGAATGACCAATGAGGAAAAAAGAGAGGCTTACAATGCCGATATAACCTACTGCACCAATAACGAACTCGGCTTCGATTATCTGCGTGATAATATGGTTATATATAAGGAACAAAAGGTTCAAAGAGAACATAATTTTGCTATTGTGGATGAGGTAGACTCGATTTTGGTGGATGAGGCAAGAACACCGCTTATTATTTCGGGTCAGGGCGATAAATCTACCGACCTTTACACATCGGCAAACCGCTTTGCACGTTCACTTAAAATGTGCAAGGTCAAGGAAATGAACGATAAGGAAACCGATGAAAATAATAATTATGATGGCGATTATGTTGTTGATGAAAAGGCAAGAAGTGTAACCTTAACACCATCGGGTGTTAAAAAAGCGGAGGAGTATTTTAAGATAGACAATCTTAATGATACCGAAAATATATCTATTGCCCACCACGTAAATCAGGCTATCCGTGCTTATGGTATAATGAAGCGTGATGTTGATTACGTTGTTAAGGATGGCGAGGTAATCATCGTTGATGAGTTTACGGGCCGTCTTATGTATGGCAGACGCTATAACGAGGGGCTCCATCAGGCTATTGAGGCAAAAGAGGGCGTTAAGGTGGCAAGAGAATCAAAAACACTTGCAACCATTACCTTCCAGAACTTCTTCCGCCTTTATAACAAACTTTCGGGTATGACAGGTACCGCTATGACCGAAGAGGCCGAATTCCGAGAGATTTATAAACTCGATGTTATCGAAATTCCAACCAACAAGCCTCTTGCAAGAATTGATGAAAATGATGTTGTTTATAAAACCGAAAGAGCAAAATTCGGTGCAGTAATAGATAAAATAATTGAGTGCAATAAAAAGGGTCAACCTGTGCTTGTGGGTACAGTTACCATTGAAAAAAGCGAACTGCTATCTGCTATGCTCAAAAAACGTGGTGTAAAGCACAATGTTCTTAACGCTAAGCATCACGAAAAAGAGGCGGAAATCGTTGCTCAGGCAGGTAAATTCGGAGCCGTTACCATTGCTACTAATATGGCAGGAAGAGGTACCGATATTATGCTTGGCGGTAATGCCGAGTATCTTGCAAAAGCTTCGCTTCGTCACGACGGATTAAGTGAAGAGATGATTACCGAGGCAACAGGTTTTGCCGAAACGAACGATGAGGCAATTCTTAATGCAAGAGCAAAGTTTAAAGAGTATTATGATAAGTATAAGGCTGAAATCGCACCCGAGGCACAGGCAGTAAGGGATGCGGGAGGACTTTGTATTATAGGTACAGAGCGTCACGAATCACGAAGAATAGATAATCAGCTTCGTGGCCGTGCGGGTCGTCAGGGCGACCCCGGTAACACACAGTTCTTCGTATCGTTAGAGGATGACCTTATGCGTCTTTTTGGAGGCGAACGTGTTCAAGCCATTATGGATACTCTTCACGTTGAAGAGGATATGCCGCTTGAAAATGTAATGCTTTCACGCACAATCGAGAGTGCCCAGAAGAAGAAAGAGGGCATGAATTTCGCCATCCGTAAGAATGTTTTACAGTATGACGATGTTATGAATAAACAGCGTGAACTCATTTACGACCAGCGCAACAAGGTTCTTAACGGAGATGATATCAAGGATACCATCGTAAAGATGATAGATGATACCATTGAATCATATTGCAAAATCTATCTTTCCGACCCCGTTAGCGATAATTGGGATTTAAACGGACTCCGCGAGTTTCTTTTAGGTTGGATAACCGATGAAAACGACCTTCGTTTTACGGTAGCCCAACTTAACGAACTTAGCGCAGAGGATATTGCAGAGAGCCTTAAAGAAAAAGCACATACTTTATATGCAAAACGTGAGGAAGAGTATGGTAGCGAGGTTGTACGTGAGATGGAGAGGGTTATGCTCCTTCGCAGTGTTGACACCAACTGGATGGACCATATCGATAATATGGATGGACTTCGTCAAGGTATTGGACTTCGTGCTTACGGTCAACACGACCCTGTTGTTGAATATAGAAACGATAGTTATGATATGTTCTCGGCCATGACTGATACCATCCGTGAACAAACGGCAAAGCTTGTTCTTTCGGTAAGAATAAAAACTCCCGAAGATGTAAAGAGAGAAAAGGTTGCAGAGGAAACATCCACAGGGGATAAGCCACTCACCGTTCGCGGCAAGGGAGAGGTTAGCAAAAACGCACTTTGTCCTTGTGGCTCGGGAAAGAAGTATAAGCGCTGCTGCGGTAAAGAAGATTAAAAAAGGCGGTATTTGGCGCAGAACAAAACAAATAAATTTGTTTTTAAAGGCTTTTACGAGTTTGAAGTATAAAAATACGTCTTGCACTCGTAAAGGCCTTTTCTGCATCCAAATACCACCTTTTCAAAAATAGTATGGCACAGAACAAAACAAATAAATTTGTTTTAAAATGTTAAAAAAGGATTAGCATACGCTAATCCTTTTTTTGTTTGGGTTGTTTAATTACCAAGCTCCTGGGAAATATTCTCCATCAGAGTCATCCTCGTCACCGGTAATGATTTGAACCGAGACCTCGCCTCCGAAAACATCGGACTCAGATTCTTTAGAAGACTCGGTTTCTTTAGAAGACTCGCTCTCTATAGAAGAACTGCCTTCAACTTCATAAGGACCGATGGGTTTTTCATCCTTTTTCTTGCAACCTGCAAAGCAGAAGCAAACGAGCAACAAAGCTAACAAAAGCGCTAAAAATCATTTCATATATGTAATCTCCTTCTTAATATGTAACAGTAATATTATACTGTTTTTACGCTGAATGTCAATAAAAGACATTGCTTTTGGGTAAAATAGGAATAAAAATGAAAGGAGGAAGATTTATGAGCAGAAAAAATGCCGTGAGACTAATTTCCTTTACTCTTGCGCTTTGTGTGGTTATAATAGGTCTTTGCATTGAAAATAGCCAAAAAAATAATTATTATAAACTTCAACTTGAAAACGAATATTCGCGAGCTGTTGAAGAACTCAGTGTGGGAATAAATAATATAGCATTGCTTCTTAAAAAAAGCGAGTATGCTTCTGCTGGAGAAAATAATGCTAAAATGGCGGCAGAAATTGTTGTAGAGGCGCAGAACACCAAGAATGCGCTTTCAAGATTGCCAACAGAAAGCGCTAACCTCAATAAACTTAACACCTTTCTTTCTCAGGTGGGAAATTATGCAGTGCATTACTCTAGGGCTTCTCAGAATGGGGAGGTTACAAAGGAACAAAAGGAAAACATGAGGAAGTTAGGAGAAACGGCAGATACCGTTAGTAAAATAGTAAATGATACCGGTGCAAAATATAACAATATTGAATATTGGAGCAAACACATTGAGGAAAGTTTACCCGATGAAAATATTTCTACAGCCCTTTCGGGAATTGAGGAGGAACTTAGTGATTATCCAACCCTAATATATGATGGGCCCTATTCTGACCATATAGTAAACGCAAAGCCGAAAATGATAGAAAATGCTTTTGAGGTTACCGAAGAAAAGGCGCAAAGCGTGGCTCAAATGTTAAGCGGAGAGGATAAAAAGGACCTTATATGTGAGGGCACTGCTGGGGGAGATATAGATGCCTTTATATTTGCTAACGGAGCGGTTAGTGTAACGGTTAGCCGTTTTGGCGGATATCCTATTTATATGAGAAAAACGAGGAATGTCGGCAAAGTGACACTCAATTATGAACAGGCACTTAAAAATGCAAAGAGATTTCTCGATGAAACAGGGCATCAAAGCTTTACCGAAACTTATTATTTTACAGATGAGGGAGTTTGTGTTATAAATTTCGCCTTTCTTGATGGCGAAACGATATGTTATCCCGACTTAATAAAGGTAGGCGTTGCACTTGATACAGGTGAAGTGGTGTTTTACGAAGCAAGGGGATATCTGTATAATCATACCGAAAGGGCATTTGCCTCCCCCAAATATTCAAAGGAGGAAGCAAAAGAAACGCTTGATAAACAACTGCAGATTAGGGAAAGCAAGATAGTCCTTGTTCCCACCGATAGCGGCGAAAAACGGTGTTATGAGTTCTTATGCATTACCCCTGAAAAGAGTGAATTGCTCATATATATTGACGTCTCAACCTTAAATCAAGAGGAAATTTTAGTGCTTCTTTATCAGGATGGCGGAATTCTTGTAAAATAATACTTGATTTTTTTATAAAAGTATGATAAAATAGCAAAGCATTTGATTTCACCCGACCTTACGGGTGGGTTCACTGCCGAAAAAATTCGACATTGAAGCGGATGGTCCTCTGCCGAAAATTTGGTACGAACATCTGGAAATTTTAAGGAGGAAAAAAGAATGGATGCTGTAAAAGAATTAACAGCCGGTATGCTCAGAGATGATATGCCTGAACTTCTTATCGGTAGCACAGTTAAGGTGCACGTAAGAATTAAGGAAGGCGAAAAGGAAAGAATTCAGGTTTTCGAAGGCACAATCATCGCTAAGAACAACAGCGGTATTGCAGAAACCTTTACCGTTCGCCGCGTATCCTACGGTGTAGGTGTTGAGCGTGTGTTCCCTGTACACTCACCCAGCGTTGCTAAGGTTGAGCTTGTAAGAAAGGGTCAGGTTCGCAGAGCAAAACTTTACTATCTT
Source organism: Acutalibacteraceae bacterium (assembly GCA_045603505.1). Lineage (GTDB taxonomy): Bacteria > Bacillota > Clostridia > Oscillospirales > Acutalibacteraceae > UBA737. Next base: position 1,266 of record JAZUMI010000035.1, on the reverse strand, counting down.
CGTGATAGAGTTGGTAAAGCAGCTAAGGTTAAAGAACTTATTGGCTAAGAAACAAGGGGGCATTATTTATGCCCTCTTTTTCCTTTTTTGGAGGATAAAAAATGGATGAACAGTTCTTCAAACAACAAAGCGAAACCGAGAACGGTTTCTCGGTTAATACCGATATTGAGGTAGCGCCTAAAGCAAAACAAAAATTCAGTTTAAGAAGCGAAATTTTTGAGTGGTTGGATGTTATAATTACTGCTATTATTGCAGTGGTTATTATATTCAGTCTTATTTTCCGCGTGGCAACAATTGATGGGCCCTCTATGGAAAACACCTTCTTTACGGGAGATAAGGTGATTATAAGCAACTTCTTATACACACCAAAACACGGAGATGTTGTGGTGGTTTCGCGCAATGCCGATAATTCGGTTGAAACATTGAGTGATGAACCCATTATAAAAAGGGTAATTGCGGTAGCGGGGCAAAAGGTGGATATTGATTTTGAAAAGGGTATTGTTTTCGTGGATGATGTTGCACTTGATGAGCCTTATACAAAAACCCCTACAAATGTGAATTACGATTTACAGTTTCCCGTTTACGTACCTGAAGGATGTATTTTTGTGCTTGGGGATAATCGTAACGAATCCCTTGATAGCCGTGCATCAGCGATAGGTCATAACGGAATGATTGATACACGTTATGTAATTGGAAGAGCGGTTGTGCGTATATTCCCACTCAGTGAAGCAGGGTTGGTGAAATAATGGCAGAAGCTAATCAGAATATTCAGTGGTTTCCGGGTCATATGGCAAAAACAAGACGCAAAATTAAGGAGATTTTGCCGCTTATTGATGCCGTTTGTGAGGTTGTTGATGCACGTGTTCCCGTATCGAGCCGAAATCCTGACCTTGCCGAGATAATCGGGGATAAGCCACGTATAATTATACTTAACAAATGTGATATGGCGGATGAAAAGAAAACTGCCGAATGGATAGAATATTATAAGAAAAAAGGCATTACCGCTATTGGTGTGGACTGTAAAAGCGGTAAAGGTCTTTCTCGCTTTAAGGATACCGTTAAATCAAGCCTTGCTCATAAACTTGAGTATTATGCTTCCAAAGGAATGGTCGGAAAACCGCTTCGTGTTATGGTTGTAGGCATACCGAACGTTGGAAAATCTTCCTTTATAAACCGAATTGCAAAGGGAAACAAAGCAAAGGTGGAAAACCGCCCGGGAGTTACAAGGGGAAATCAGTGGTTTACTATTGATAAGCAACTTGAATT
>JAZUMI010000034.1:0-15419 GCA_045603505.1 Acutalibacteraceae bacterium | reverse complement strand
ATATTTTCCATTGTTTGTGATGCCAACCCTTGTTGCTTTTCTTGTTGCCTTTGTTATACCATTTATAATGGGAATATATTTATCGTTCACCTCATTTCGCACAGTAAACGATGCTGAGTTTGTAGGTTTTGCAAACTATATTAGGGCATTTAGTGATAATACAGATTTCTTGAATGCTCTCGTTTTTACCGTTAAATTTGCGTTGGTTTCGGTCATAAGCATAAATGTTTTCGCATTTCTTTTAGCACTCTTACTCACAAGAACAATTCCCGGCACAAATCTTTTTAGAACAGTGTTTTTTATGCCAAATCTTATAGGCGGAATTGTTCTCGGTTATATTTGGCAGGTAATTATAAACGGAGTGCTTTATAACTATAATTATTCTATAACCTCAAATGCCGATTTTGGTTTTGTAGGCTTGGTTGTTCTGATGAATTGGCAAATGATAGGGTATATGATGATTATCTATATTGCGGGAATTCAGAATATCTCAACCGATATTTTAGAGGCTGCCAAGGTAGATGGCGCAGGCAGCCTTACCACTCTTTTTAGGATAACAATCCCCTCGGTTATGCCTTCCATTACTATATGCTTATTTTTAACCATAACCAATTCGTTTAAATTGTTTGACCAAAACTTAGCTCTTACCGCAGGAGCCCCCTCAAAGCAAACACAAATGGTGGCTCTGGATATATATAACACATTCTATTCACGAAGTGGTTACGAGGGTGTGGGTCAGGCAAAAGCAGTAGTATTTTTCATTATCGTGGCAGTAATTGCACTCGCACAACTTAAGTTCACAAGAGGAAAAGAGGTGGAAAACTGATGGCAAAACGAATAAGTTTCGGCAAAGTTCTGAGTTTTATAATTTTACTGGTTTTTGCTATCGGTTTTCTTGCTCCAATAGCAGTTGTGCTTGTAAATTCTTTTAAATCGAGATTTTCTATTAGTCAAACCCCATTTGTTTTACCAAATGGGGAAACATTTGTGGGAATAGAGAACTATACTAAGGGAATTGCTAATACCGGTTTCTTATCTGCATTCTTATGGTCGCTTTTTATAACTGTTTTTTCGGTTGCGGCAATAGTCGTATTTACCTCTATGACGGCGTGGTATATAGTAAGAGTAAAGGGTATTTTCAATTCGCTTTTATATTACGCGCTTGTTTTCTCCATGATAGTGCCTTTCCAGATGGTTATGTTTACAATGTCAAAGGTAGCAAACACGCTTTCGCTTGATAATCCAATAGGTATTATATTTATATATTTAGGATTTGGTGCGGGGCTTTCCGTGTTTATGTTTACGGGATTTATTAAATCGGTGCCGAAACAAATTGAAGAAGCGGCAACAATAGATGGTTGCAACCCACTTACAACATTTTGGCGAATAGTTTTTCCTATACTTAAACCAACTACTATAACCGTTGCAATTCTCAATACTATGTGGATTTGGAATGACTATCTTTTGCCGTACCTTGTTATAGGAAATGATTATAAAACCATTCCGGTTGCTATTCAATATTTAAAAGGCGGTTACGGTTCTGTTGATATGGGCGCTTTAATGGCCATGCTCGTTTTGGCAATTATTCCTGTGGTTGTTTTTTATCTATCGAGTCAAAAATATATTATCAAAGGGGTTGCCGCAGGTGCTGTTAAGGGGTAGAAACATCAAAAAAAGAAGCGGTATTTTAATGCCTATATCGTCATTACCGGCCCCTTATGGTATAGGTTCTCTCGGCGAAAAGGCATATCAGTTTATAGATTTCCTCAGCAAATCAAGACAGAGTTACTGGCAGATTTTACCCTTATGCCCAATAGGCGAGGGGAATTCTCCTTATAAGTCGTACAGTTCATTTGCAGGGGAAATTCTTTATATTGATTTGCATTTTCTCGCGCGTGACGGATATATTAAGATATCCGATTTGCCACAGAGTAATCAATTTGAAAAAACAGATTACGATATCGCACGAAAAATGAAATTACCGCTTCTCATAAAAGCGGTAAAAAATTTTGATAAATCTAAGGCTGAATATCAGAAGTTTTTAAAAGAAAATGATTTTTGGCTATCGCAGTATAGCACTTTTATGGCAATAAAAGATGTTTACAAGAGTGGAGAATTTTCACATTTTCCTGAACCACTTAAATATAGGATGCCAATGGCAATAGAAGAATTCAGGCAAAGCCATAAGAAAAAAATTGATTTTTATAAAATAACACAGTTTTTCTTTTTCTCGCAGTTTTTTGCACTAAAACGATATGCTATGAGAAACGGTATCAAAATAATAGGAGATATCCCGTTTTATGTTTCTTATGATAGCGCAGATGTTTGGGAGAATCCGCAAATTTTTAAACTTGGCAGAGATTTAACGCCTGTTCAGGTAGCAGGTGTGCCGCCTGATATTTTTTCAAAGGATGGGCAGTTGTGGGGCAACCCGATTTATGATTTTTCGGTACAGAAAAAAACCAACTATGTGTGGTGGCGAAAAAGACTCTTACATGCGCTTTCTATGTATGATATCCTGCGTATAGACCATTTTCGTGCATTTGCGGATTATTATACCATTCCTTACGGCTCTTCTGATGCAAGATGCGGCGCATGGGAAAAAGGACCCGCTATGCATTTTTGGGAAGTTATGGAAAAATATATTGGAAAAGAGCGCATAATTGCCGAAGATTTGGGTGGCGAAACGTTAGAAGTTAAACGACTTGTTGAAGAAAGTGGCTTTCCTAATATGAAGGTATTGCAGTTTGCATTTAGTAGTGATTTGAATAATAAGTTTTTACCACGCAACTATAATGTTAATTGTGTATGCTATACGGGAACTCACGATAACGATACAACACTTGGTTGGTATAATAAAGCAAGTAGGAAAGAACAGGTGGTTTTTTCTCGCATTGTTCCGCAAGGAAAATTCACGCAAATCCCTTTACGCCTTGCGAGATTTGCCTCTACTTCTCCTGCAAAAATGGTAATAATTCCTATTCAGGATTATTTGTGTGAGGGAAGCGAATGCAGAACAAACACCCCAGGCACAAAAAAGGGAAACTGGGAATATAGAGTTGATTTTAAAAAACTTAACGATGAACTTTGTGAAGTTATAAAAGAAATCTGCAAGGGAAGAAATCGATAAAAAAGGAGAGGTTTTAAAACCTCTCCTTTTAAATTATTTATCTGAAACTATAATTTCCTTGCCACCCATATAAGGACGAAGAGCGGTAGGAATTTTAAGACTGTACTTACCATCTTCAAAAACAAGATTGTTTTCAAGTAAAGCAATAAGCATACGAGGAGGAGCTACAACTGTGTTGTTAAGGGTGTGGGCAAGATACTTCTTACCATCCTCTCCACGAACACGGATGCCGAGTCTTCTCGCCTGTGCATCGCCAAGGTTCGAACAAGAGCAAACCTCAAAGTATTTCTGTTGTTTAGGTGACCAAGCCTCAATGTCGTAAGATTTAACCTTAAGGTCAGCAAGGTCTCCAGAGCAACATTCAAGAGTTCTTACGGGAATATCTAAACTGCGGAAAAGTTCAACCGAGTAACTCCACATTTTATTAAACCAATCCATACTCTCTTCAGGTTTACAAATAACAATCATTTCCTGTTTTTCAAACTGATGGATACGGTAAATTCCACGCTCTTCAATTCCGTGAGCACCTTTTTCCTTGCGGAAGCAGGGGGAATAACTTGTAAGTGTTAGTGGGAGTTTTTCTTCGGGGGTAATTGTATCAATAAACTTACCAATCATTGAGTGTTCGGATGTACCGATTAGGTAAAGGTCCTCACCCTCAATTTTGTACATCATAGCATCCATTTCTTCGAAGCTCATAACACCGGTTACAACATTGCTTCTAATCATAAATGGCGGGATGCAGTAGGTAAAGCCTTTATCAATCATAAAGTCACGTGCATAGGAAAGAACTGCAGAATGAAGTCTTGCAATATCTCCCATAAGGTAATAGAAACCTTCGCCTGCAACACGGCCGGCTGCCTCTTTATCAATACCATCAAAGAGCTGCATAATATCGGTGTGATAGGGGATTTCAAAGGTTGGAACAGTCTTTTCGCCATACTGTGTAACCTCGACGTTTTCACTATCATCTTTACCTACAGGAACACTCTCGTCAACGATATTCGGTATCTTCATCTGGATATCAAGAACGCGTTTTGCAAGGTCTTCTTCCTTTTCTTCAAGTGCCTTTAATTCTGCTGCTTGTTCACCTACTAATTTCTTCATTTCTTCGGCTTCATCACGTTTACCCTGACCCATAAGCACACCGATTTGTTTGCTTATTTTATTACGGTTTGCACGAAGCTCGTTTGCGCGGCTGTTGGCGGCACATTTCTCGTTATAAAGAGAGATAATCTCATCAACGAGAGGAAGTTTATTATCCCTAAACTTCTTTTTGATATTTTCCTTCACAAGTTCGGGATTTTCACAAATAAATTTAATATCAAGCATTTAATTTCCTCCTAAAAAGAAAAGTCCCAATAATTATTATCTAGTATAGCATAATTGTAATTTTCTGTCAAACAATAATTTGGGGTGATTCTTATGAAAGAAATTGATAAAAATATTGATATGGAACCGAGCGTAATGCGAAAGAAAGTTGAGGATGAAAGTGCTATAAATATGGTTAATAATTATGGAACTTATGAGGTGCAAAATACCGCCGATACAAATAACCAATATCCCGCAATAGCACAAGGGTTTAACCAAAAACAGATAAAAACAAATTGTGTGGAAAATAAAAGGGTAAAAAAATAAGCCGTAAGAACGGCTTATTTTTTGTTCTTATTGTAAATAAATGCTGTAACTAACGATATGATAATAACTGCTATAATAATAAATAGATAGGAAGGAAGGATGGGTTCTTCTTGCTTGTTTATGTCTGATGGCTTTACTGTGCTTTCAGTTTTATTATCATTAATATTATTAGTATCAGAAAAACCGTTTTGATTTACGATTGATTCAACCTCTTGCGAGTTGTTTGAAGTAACATTTTCGGTAAGAGTAGAGTTTGTTTCTTTACTGCTTTCGGGAGAAACCGAAACAGTTTCATTTGTATTTGAAGAACTGGTATGATTCTCAATTGTTTGCGAATTTTGAGAAATTGTTGAAGAAGTATCTTTACTGTTAGGGTAATTGGTTACGCTACTCTGGTTTTGATTTGAAGAAGTGTCAATAGGTTTAGAACTCGTTTGATTTCCAATAGAATTTAAGCTGCTTTGAGAAGAGGTTAGTGAACTATTTTGGGAAGATGTTTGAGAACTGCTCTGCTCTAGGGACTGAGAAGAAGATTGAGCGTTGTTTGTTTTTCTCTGATTAATTGCACCCGAAATTACTTTGGGTGAAACAATATCACCATTCACGTTGCAGAAATCACCGCTATTGTGTTGAAGGGTTATGGGAATTGTCTTTGAATTATTGAATTTTTTCACCATAAAGCCGAGAGATACTAATGTACCATCAACCTTTACATCTTTATCTTCAAGAGCGACTATACGAATAAGGTTCTTATCTTCAAAGTTCTTAACAGAACAATCTGAAAAAATGCCTTTTTTATAATCTGCAAACTCGAGTGTTGAAGAATCATAGGAAACCGAAATGGTTACCGCAGAAATACCGGGATTATCCTTTATATTTACATCAATGAAGATAGTTTCGCCGATTGTAGCCTCAAGCGTTTCTATTTCGATTTTACAGTTTTTATTTGCCGAAACGGTAACAGGAAAAAGTATTAAAGTAACCACAAGTAAAAACATAATGATTTTTTTCATAATAACTCACCGAATATATTATACAATACAGGACTTTTACAGTCAACAAAAAAGGAGGGTGTTCGCACCCTCCTAAATTTTTATTTGTTTGCTTCAATAACCTTAGTCGCAATATTGGCAGGAGCTTCCTCATACCTTGCGAACTCGGTTGTAAAGGAAGCAGTGCCCTGTGTAATTGAACGCATTGCAGTTGAGAAATCGGTCATTTCTGCAGCAGGAACTTCGGCAATAACTTCCTGTAATTTATTTTCTGCGGGATTCATTCCGATTATTCTGCCGCGGCGTTTGTTAATATCGCCTATAACATCTCCAAGCATTTCATCGGGAACTAAAACCTTAACGGTATCGACAGGCTCAAGAAGAACTGGATTTGCCTGTGGAATGCCCTCACGGAAAGCAACACCTGCAGCAGTTTTAAATGCCATTTCTGAAGAGTCAACAGGATGGTACGAACCGTCAACCAAAGTAGCCTTAATTCCTACCATTGGATAACCTGCTAAAACACCCTTGATTGCAGATTCACGAAGGCCTTTTTCAACGGCGGGGAAGAAGTTCTTAGGAACTGCACCGCCGAACACCTTTTCTTCAAAGATGAGTTCTTCGCTGTCACAAGGCTCAAATTCAATCCAAACATCACCGAACTGACCGTGACCACCCGACTGTTTCTTGTGTCTGCCTTGAACTTTAACCCATTTGCGAATAGTTTCTCTGTAAGCAATTTTAGGTGTTTTGAGTTCAACCTCTGCGCCGAATTTTGTTTTGAGTTTTGAAATAACAACGTCAATGTGTTGTTCGCCTAGTGCAGAAAGGATTTGCTCGTGTGTTTCGTTGTTAACTGCACATTTAATAGTGGGGTCCTCTTCCATAAGTCTTGCAAGACCTGAAGAAATTTTTTCTTCATCGCCCTTTGCCTTTGGATAAACTGCAGTAGAGAGTGTTGGTGCAGGGAAAATAATGTCTGCGGCAACAGTTTTACCTGATACCGATAGTGTATCTCCTGTAAGGACATTGCCAAGCTTAGAAACAGAGCCTATATCACCGGCTGAAATAAAGGCGGCATCTTCCTGCTTTCCTGCTTTCAGATACATAACCTTTGAAATTCTTTCCTCTTCGCCTGTTCTTGCATTTTTAAGTTTAAGGTCACCCTTAACGCTTCCTGAAAGAACTTTGAAGTATGAAAGTTTACCAACAAACGGGTCGGCAATAGTTTTGAATATCTGAATAGCGGCTTCGCCAGAATCACTTACTTTAACATCTTCGCCGTCTGCAGATTTGTATGTACAATCTGCGGCGCAAGGCATAATTTCCATAATACTGTCAACCAAAAGAGAAACGGCATCTCCGTTCTGTTGAACCCCAGAATAAACAGGACATATATCACCAGATTTAACACCTGCCGAAAGACCCGATAAAATTTCCTCTTTAGTGAATTCTTCGCCTGCAAAGTATTTTTCCATAAGACTTTCATCAACAGTTGCAACAGCCTCTAAAAGCATACTACGCATATTGTCAATTTCACTGCTTACGGGCATACGAAGTTCCTTTTTTTCTATTCCGTTAAATGAATACGCCTTGTTTTCAACTAAATCAATATATCCCTTAACTTCATCGCCCTCAAGATAGGGAACAACAACAGGGCAGATAACTGCACCGTATTTTCCTGCAAGAGCAGAAATTACACGGTAGAAGTGGGCGTGTGAAGAATCGAGTTTACCAACGAAAAGAGCAATACTCTTGTTCATAGCCTTTGCTTTTTCAAATGCCTGTCTGGCGCCTACCGTCAGTCCCGATTTACCAGAAATGGTAATAATAACACCGTCTGCAGCGGCAAGGGCTTCGTGTGTGCCGAGTGCGAAGTCGAAAAGCCCCGGAGCATCAATAAGATTTAATTTTTTGTCACCAATTTCAGTAGCAAAAACTGCGGTTTGAACTGAAACTTTACGTTTTTTCTCTTCGGCATCAAAGTCCATAGTAGTTGTAGAATCAGAAATTTTACCTATTCTTTCGAGAGTTCCGCTATAATATAGTATGGCATCGGCGAGTGTGGTTTTACCCGAACCACCGTGACCTAAAAGCGCAATATTCTTAATTTTATCTGCTGTAAATTGTTTCAACTGAAACCACTCCTTTGTGATAGGGCTCTTAACCCTTAAATTATTTTGATTATATCATAAAACGTTGGCAATTACAACCAATAATTTTTCAAAAAAATAAAAAATTTTGTGAATAAACGATAAAAATATTGAGTTTTTGTAGCATATTAACAAAAATTTGAAAGAAAAATTGTTCAAGGCAAAAAAATCAGTGGTATAAAGGTAACATTTTTGAAATTTTTTGTAACCGAATTGTATCTACAAACCGAAAAAGAAGTAGTATATAATGATAATAACGAGGAAAAAGGAGGGTGCTTTATGAAATATAGAATTTTGGCGTTAATTTTGATGCTGGCAGTTCTTTTTGTTGGCACTATTTTCTTTTTGCCTTCTTCTGCTTTGGCAACCGATGAATATCTGGTTGCAAAACAACCCGTTGCTGAATATAGCGCAGAAAAAGCACTCGAAGTTCGTTTTGAAAACATTCTTAACCGCAACTTCTCATATAATGAAGAGATTGCGGATATCGATGCTCTTGTTAACAATAGCGTTCTCGCACTTCTCGATAAAAGAGATGCGCAGGATGATAGTTTTATTGATGAAAATATCGTAGCGGATTTTATTTATGATATGTACGGTATCGATGTTGTTGATTTTGCAGATTTAAACGCAGATATGCCTAAAAAGAACGGTTTTGTTTATATTATTCCACGTGGCTATTCTGTTTACACTCACGATGTAATCGATATAATAGAGAATGAGGATGGAACCTTTAGTGTTACAAGCCGTGTTCTTATTGATGGTCACGAAAACAACACCTCGGAATTTGTTGCAACAACACTTTTTGTAAAAAATGCAAATTCTTCACTCGGCTATAATATAATCTATTCAAACATCATTGAAAATACGATAGCAATTTAGTTATAAAAAAATTAAGGTGAAGCACAAAACTGTGCTTCACCTTTTTATTTTGAGAGATAAATAAGTAATACTGAAACATCGGCAGGGCTAACGCCCGAAATTCTTGATGCCTGTCCTATATTGGTCGGCATCACTTTTTTTAACTTTTCTACCGCTTCAAGTCGGAGTCCGTAAACATCGTCATAATTGATGTCTTCAGGAATGGCTCGTTTTTCAAGTCGTAACATTTCTTCAACCTGAGCAAGTTGTCGAGTTATATAACCCTCATATTTAATTTCGGTTTCAACCTTATCTCTTACCGATTTTTGAAGTTCGGGTCTTTCTTTATCAAACAGTGCTAACATATCGTATGTTAGTTGCGGTCTTTTAATAAGGTCGGAAAGTCTGACTCCCGTTGTAAGTGGCGCGGTGCCCGACTCTTCCAAAAGAGCGTTAAGTTTTTCGCTTGGTCCTAAAAATGTATTTGAAACACGCTGGATTTCCTCTTCTTTCTGTTTTTTGCGAAGAAGGAAATCGGCATAGGTTTCTTCGTTTACAAGACCTAACTCGTATCCTTTTGGCATTAAGCGTTCATCTGCATTATCCTGTCTTAAAACTAAACGATACTCACTTCTTGAAGTCATCATTCGGTATGGGTCAGAGCAGCCCTTTGTTACAAGGTCATCAATGAGTGTTCCTATATAGGAAGATGCACGTGAGAGAATAAATGGCTCTTTACCTAAAATTTTGTGTGCAGCGTTAACACCGGCAACAAAGCCTTGTACGGCCGCTTCTTCATAACCTGAAGAGCCGTTGAACTGACCTGCACCATAAAGTCCGGGATGCTCTTTGATTTCGAGTGTGTAGGAAAGAGCAATCGGGTCGATACAGTCATATTCAATCGCATAAGCGCTACGCATAATCTTAACGTTTTCGAGTCCCTTAATTGTTTTATAGAATTTGATTTGCACTTCTTCGGGCAGTGAAGAGGACATACCCTGTAAATACATTTCTTCGGTATTATCACCGCAAGGTTCAACAAACATCTGATGACGCTTTTTATCTGAAAAGCGTACGATTTTATCTTCAATGCTCGGGCAATACCTTGGACCAACACCCTCTATATCTCCTGCATAGAGGGGAGAGCGGTGAAGATTTTCGGTGATTACTTTTTTTGTTTCGTCATTTGTATAACCAATGTGGCAAACCGCCGTATTAACAGGAGGGGTTTTAGTTGAAAAACTGAAAGGAACTGTGTGTTCGTCTCCTTCTTGAATTTCAAGCGCATCAAAATTTATGCTATCTCTTGCAACGCGGGCCGGTGTGCCGGTCTTAAATCTTCGCAATGGAAGATTTAATTTTTTAAGAGATTCGGCAAGGCGCGTTGCGGGAAATGTTCCGTCTGGTCCGCTTTCATAGTTAACCTCACCAATATACACTCTGCCACCCAAAAATGTACCGGTGGCGATTATAACAGTTTTACACAAGTGGTCGGCAAAAAGACGGGTGATTAGATGCCATCCGTCCTCTCTTTTTTCTATATCGGTAACTTCTGCCTGTATAACATCTAAGTTTTCCTGAAGTTCAACGGCGTGTTTCATATAACCGCTATAGGCGCGTCTGTCAATCTGTGCACGAAGAGAGTGGACAGCAGGACCCTTGCCGAGATTAAGCATTCTGCTTTGTAACGTGTGTTTGTCTGCCGCCTTACCCATTTCGCCACCGAGCGCATCTAGTTCTCTCACAAGATGTCCTTTGGCGGTGCCGCCTATTGATGGGTTGCACGGCATATTGCCAACCCAGTCAAGCGTTATGGTAAACATTACGGTTTTGCAACCAAGTCTTGCACTTGCGAGTGCTGCTTCAATACCAGCGTGACCTCCGCCTATAACAGCAACATCATAACTTTCCGCTTTATAATAATGGTTTTCCAATTATATCTAACCTTTCATAGCCTTTTGCTGTCTGATATCTTTTCCTAAAAACAGTCTTGCATCATAGCAACCTAAAAGCCTTGAAGCAATTCTTGGTGAGTATAGCTTTTCAATCTCTTTCATAGTGAGATTAGTACTTATAATAGTAGGCTTTTTTGATAAGATACGAGAGTTAATAAGATTATAGAGAATAGATTTGCTAAAAGTTGTCATAAATTCAGAACCTAAGTCGTCAATAACAAGCAAATCGCAGTTAATCATAGTGTTGTATGAATCAGATTCATTTCCAAAGGATGAAAATCTTTCTTTTTCTATCATGTTGAAAAGGTTTTCAGCAGGTCCGTAAACAGGCAGGTAACCTTTTTTAACAACCTCTCCTGTAATAGCAAGGGAGAGATGGGTTTTACCAAGACCTGATGCACCCATAAATAAAAGATTAGATGCGGTTTCCGGTGCGAAATTCTCGGCATACTCTTTACATATGTTAAAGATGCCGCGCATGCGCTTTTCAGAATCGGCATCGGTGTAATACTTTAATTTAAAGTTATCAAATGTACATTCGCTTATAGGCATTAGCGAGCAAAGTTCTTTTGTTATAATGTTTTTTGCAATCTCTTTAACACAATCGCATATTTTACCGTTTATGTAGCCTGTATCATTACATAATGTACAATCGTAATCTATGTTTTCTATTTTGGATTTTTTAAGAATAGCGTTTTTTTCTGCGGTGAGAAGATTTGCTTCATCCTTTAATGTTTCAACCGCTCTGCTTCCTCCCGACATTGCCGCAATAGCAATATCGGCACCGATTTTTGATAGTGCAAAATCAATTTCATTAAGTTTTGGGTTGACGGAATATACAGCGCTAAGCAGAGTGTTATAACGCTGAGTTTTCTCTTGTAAAATGTTTTTCTTTGTTTCAAGAGCTTTTTTATAGGCTATTTCTTTTGTAATCATATTTATTTACCTTAATCTTTCGAATTTAACATCTGTTCAAATAAATCTAAATCATATGCGGCAAAACTGTCATTTTTAGAATTTTCATTTTTACTGTCCTCAGCAAATACATCTTCTGGTTTTGTAAAACCTTTATTATGCCATGTTTCTATAATTTTTGAGGTGTATGCAAAAGAAAATTTTGATTTTGCATTAACACATTTATCGTAAGCGAGAGAAAGCATTTCTTTTGAAATTTTCCAATTGTTTATCCATAAAACCGCTTTTTCGGATTCAAGTTTGCTCGGCTTTCTTCTATCAAGTCCAAAAACAGATTGAACAACGAGCCACGACTTGTCCTTAATTGCTTCTCTGCGAATTTCCTCATCGGCGAGAGCAAGAGTGGTAACTCCTCGGTTAACCCAATCAACCGCCATTGATTCAATAAAACGAATATTAAGTTTACCCTTATCTGCAGCAAGTTGAAGAATTATAAGAATAATCGAAATATCAAGTCCTAAATCATCATAAAGCCAGAGCAGAGTAGAGGTTTCGTTACTTTTAAGACCTCTACCGAATTTAAACTGTGCCTCGGCAAACAAATGTTGGATTTTTTTATCTTCAAGCCCACGCTTTGCAACATCGCTTCGGGATGGCTTCTTGTTTTCGGTAACATTTTTTTTATCTGCCTTTTTTGTTTCGGGAGCGGCACCATTTTTAAGTAAAATACCCGCATCTTCCCAATACATTAATGCTTCGTTAACATCGTACTCGTCAAGACCTGTAGCATTGCAGATATCGGGAATATCAGGACACGAAGAAATATTTTTGTAGAGAAAAAGGATAACTAAAATATGCTCGGGTTTTGCAAGTTTGAGATGATTATCCACTATTTGTGCAGGGATTGGGAATGCCGAAGCATATGTTTGAGGGTTTATGTAGTAATTCATTTTACCGTCACTTAGTCCTTTCTCATTTATTAACTCATATAATTATATCAATTTTTATCTTTGATGTAAACATCAAAATTTTACACAAAAAATAAACATTACTACTATTTGTGCCTCTAAAGACGATTGGGAGATAAAAAACACAAAATATCGTAAAAAAAATTTAAAAACTTCTAAATATCTTGACAAAAGTATTTATAGGATATATAATTTATTCGTAAAAAATTGTTTTGGAGGATGTTTATTTATGATAAGTGCTGGCGATTTTAGAAACGGCGTAACATTTGAAGAGGATGGAAATGTTCTTCAGGTTGTTGAGTTTCAGCATGTAAAACCCGGTAAGGGCGCAGCTTTCGTAAGAACAAAAATTAAGAATGTAATCACTGGTTCAGTTATTGAAAAGAGTTATAACCCCACCGCTAAATTCCCAACCGCTTTCGTTGAAAGAAAGGATATGGAATACTCATATAATGATGGTGATCTCTATTACTTTATGGACCAGGAAACCTATGATATGGTTCCGATAAATGGTAGTGAACTTGGTGATAACTTTAAGTTTGTTAAAGAAAACATGGTTTGTAAGATTCTTTCTTACAAGGGTAAGGTTTTCGGTGTAGAACCTCCTACATTTGTTGAACTTCAGGTTACCGCTACAGACCCTGGTTTTGCAGGTAATACCGCCACAAATGCTACTAAACCTGCAACTCTTGAAACCGGTTGTGAAATTCGTGTACCACTCTTTATTAACGAAGGCGATATGGTAAGAATTGATACTCGCACAGGCGAATATATGGAAAGAGCATAAGGAGATAATTATGGATATTTGTGAAAAGATTGCTTATATCAAAGGTCTTGTAGAAGGTCTTGATTTAGATACTGAAACAAAAGAGGGCAAAGTTCTTGCTGCTATTATAGACCTTTTAGGTGATATCACTGAGGAAATCTGTGATATTGAAGATGGTTGCGATGCTCTTATGGAACAGATTGATGCAGTTGATGAAGATTTGTCTTACGTTGAAGAAATCGTTTATGGAGACGATGAGTGTGACGGAGACTGTGATTGTTGTGACTGTGATTGCGAGGATGACCAACTTTATGAAGTTGAGTGTCCTGCTTGCAACGACATTATATATCTTGATGAGGATATGATGGCAGAGGGCGGCATTGCTTGTCCCAACTGTGGAACAGACCTTGAGTTTGACTTCGAATGTGATTGCGGCTGCTGCGATGATTGCGAAGAGGAAGAATAATAAGGTTTTTTAACATTAATTTTAAGCCGCACTTTGTGCGGCTTTTTATGTAGGTGATTTTTGTTGAATAAAGCAAGGAAGATTTTAATACCGATATTTTCAGTGATTTTTTTAACAGGTTTAATTTTATTGTTGACGGGTGTTGCAGATAAATTTGATAATGCATTTATGCGTTTTGTAACAAGTACGGGTACAATAAATAACAAGGTGCTTTATACATATTTTAAATTTTTTACGGATATAGGTGAGGCACCTTCGGTAATAGTTATAGTAGCACTGTTTTTGATAATTCCTTTTACAACTAAAAAAATAGGTATTTCTCTTACCCCGATTATGTTGGCATCGTGGGGAACCAATACCTTGATTAAGAACATTATCGAACGCGCAAGACCAATCGAAAAACTGCTTGAAGTTTCAAGTTTTAGTTTCCCGAGCGGACATTCTATGAATAACACCGCGCTTTATATGTCACTTATGATTTTAGTGTGGCCATTATGCAAATACCAGTGGCAAAAGGTGTGTCTGGCAACAATTTGTTTCGTTTTTTCAATTTCAATTTGTCTTTCACGGCTTTATTTTAATGTTCATTTTGTAAGCGATGTGGTTTGCGGTTACAGTATGGGATGGCTATTCGCTTTGGTTGGAACAGGCATAGCCGAAAAAATCAAGGAAAAAATCGCTATTAAAAAAGGAGAATAAAAGGTGGCAGTTACTGAACTTAAACTTGAATATGAAGTTTCTAAGACCAAAACAGAGGGCATTCCCGTTATAATTGCTGCCGCAGGTGCTTCAAGACGGATGTGTGGCGAAAACAAACAGTTTTCATTACTTTCGGGAATTCCCGTTCTTGCACGAACTTTACTTGCTTTTGAAAATTCTGAAGAGATTTCTTCTATAATTGTTGTTACAAGTAAGGAAAGTATCAATGATGTGCAATTGCTTGCTCAAAAGTATATGATAGAGAAAATAACAGATATTGTGTCTGGAGGAGAAAGCAGAGCCGAGTCTGTAAAGTGCGGAATAAATTGCTTGGATAAAAAACAAACTAAAGTATTAATTCACGACGGTGCGCGGCCACTTATTGATAGCACAACCATTTCACGCGTTGTTAATGCGCTTGAGCAACACAAAGCCGTTTGTCCTGCAGTGCCTGTTAAGGATACACTTAAAACAGTAGTTAACGATGAAGTTAACGAAACGCTCAACCGAGAAAAAATTGTAAGTGTTCAAACCCCACAGGGTGTATGGGTAAGTGAATATCGTGAGGCTCTCGGTAAATTGGAGGATATTGCTTGTTTTACCGATGATATGTCGGTTATGGAAGCGATGGGCTTCAAATCTGTAGTGGTAATGGGGTCTTACAGAAATATTAAGATAACAACACCTGAAGATTTAATCATAGCGAGTGCCTTTATAGAAAGTGAGGAAGAGATATGAGAATCGGTCACGGATATGATGTGCATCGGCTGGTTGCCGGCAGGAAATTGATTTTGGGCGGTGTGGATATTCCTTGGACCTTGGGCCTTGATGGGCATTCCGATGCCGATGTGCTTGTGCATGCTGTTATGGATGCCC
>JAZUMI010000033.1:0-3023 GCA_045603505.1 Acutalibacteraceae bacterium | reverse complement strand
GATTAAATCATTAACGCTAACACCGAAAACCTCAGCGATTTTGCAAGCAACGGGTAAATCAGGCAAGCCTTCGCCACGTTCCCACTTTGAAATTGATTTATCTGAATAGCAAAGCTTTTCGGCAAGCTCTAACTGAGTCATACCGCTTCTGCGGCGAAGTTCAGATAAATTGCGTGAAAACAGTTCTTTAAGACGTTCTTCGCTCAAAGCCATTAGCTATACCTCCAAGCATAAAAATACATAATAATTATATTATATTATGAAGATTTTTTCAATAGACAAAATAACAAAAAACACGAAGGCAAATTTTGCCTTCGTGTTTAATTTTTATATAAATTTTACCATTCCTCTTCTTCATCCCAGGAATCGTTTTCTCCGCCCGGTGTTTCACCTTCTAAGAAAATGGAGAGTATATCAACTGCGAGATTTTCTTTCGAAAGGTAAATGCTGAATTTTATTTTTGGACTTGTATATTTCTTCATCCTCATTTACCTCCTTAGCTTAAATCTCTTATAGCTTCGCTGATTGCTTCGGCATTGTTGTTAAGATATGCAAGAACCTTTTCACCATTATTCGCAGTGATTCCCGAAACCCAGGAATATTTGCCTGTTGTTTCATTTTTCTTGATTATTGCATTAACATCGGCAACTCCATATTCATTATGAAGAACATTTTGGTTTTCATAAACCCAAGAAAGAATGCTCTTTGATACGCTTATTACCGAACGGGATGCATATCCGTTTTCAACCCCACTTGTTGAACTAAGGCTTCCTGTGTTATCATCTGAATAATAATAGGTGCTATCCCCTTCATATCTGACAAAGGCTCTAACAACATATCTATATCCATATTTATCGGCATCAATTTTACCGATATTCAAAGTTAATGTTTCCTGCGACATAGCAACAGGATTTTTTAGCGCCTTCCTTGCTACCGTTACTGCCTCATTAGTTGTATCAGCAGTCATATCCGAAAGTTCAACACCGTTACCTAAATTATTATAGAAGGTAACTATCATTCCGTATTCGCAAACCTTTTTACTGCTCTTCGGCAATTGGCTAGTGAACTGTATATCTTGCGTTGTAGCTCCCTTCTTTATTGAAGCACCGAGAAGTGTTGGAGTTGTGTCATAATAGATATCAAAGGTAGTAGAAGCGCTAACGCCGTTTGTGCTTATAGTAGCGGTAGCCTTTCCAACCTCAACATTATTCGAATAGCTAATATCAAGGTTATGGGCAAACCAGTTATTATATGTAACCTTTCCCGCTTCAATAGCGTTTCCTGTGTATTCTAATGAAACATTTTCATCAATACCGATAGTTGCTGTTCCGTTGGAAATAACTGTTCCCGAAACCTTATTATAGGTTTTTGTGATAGTGTTTTCATTTGCGGAATATGAGCAATAATAAATGTTATCAGCTGCTTCTTTTGGAGCTGCCGATGACATAAATATCGAGCTTGAAAAATCAGTATCGTGATACTTTTCCTTGCTCTTAAGCGAATTATATGCCGATGAATCAATATAAATTATATTGGAAATTTCATCACTTTGATTTTTGCATCTGCTATGTGCATAGAAACTCAAATCATTGTAAGATGAATTAAGTGAATCCTTACCATCAAAAACAAAGGTAAATCCATTCCAAACAGTTACATAAATGCTTCCTATTACATGGTTCGAGGTTGCCCAGGATAATCCGCTGTTTTCATTATAGCAACCACCCCAAAGGCGTCTATCAACCGAGCCTTTTTTAAGCTCGATATAAACATTTCCCTCGTGATTTGCTCCACCGTGACCGCCGAACAAATCGGCAACTGCGCCGCCGTTGATTAACACATTTATATCTCCGCCAACTGTTCCTGACGCTTTTGAGCCGCCATAAACACCATACGACTTTGCATTTCCCGAAACTACAATATTAGTATCACCGCCAACAGTTCCTGATGGTTCTCCTGATTTCACATAGGTTCCGCCACCCGAAACATAGCTTGAAAGCGCATTATCGGTGAAGATAATATTTGTGTTGCCTCCAACAGTATCGCCAAGACCGCCGCCATAGATATTAGATGTGTTTGCGTGGGCCAAAGCAGTAACTATATCCTTGTTAACATATCCGCCGATATAAAGGCTTGTATCACCTAAAACGGTGCCTTGATTACTACCGCCGCAAATAGTCTTATAGTTTCCGCTTAAAATCTTAAGGTTTGTACTATCAACTGTTGTTCCTGCCGCACCGCCACCGTAAAGGTTGGTTGTTCCATCAACGGTTACATTACTGTTTATAGTAAGGTTATACCCGTTTGCATAGATATTTGCATTTTCCTTAAATTTAAGGGTTACATTATCAAATGTAATGTTATCTGCAAAGTTTACATTTGACAAAGCCGATAAATCAAGGGTTCCACCTGTTATAACAAGGTCTTTACCGTAAGACTTAAAGGAGAACTTTGAATCAACAATATATTCGCCGTCAATATATATTGCTCCGCCCTTATTCATAAGTGCAACTGCCGCATCAAAAGTGGCAGTTGGGTTGCCGCTTGTTCCGTTATTGTTATCATTTCCGCTTGAAGAAATATAAACGGTATCCTGTTTTTGCATACGGATAATCTTCGCCTTGAGAGTTTTAAGTAATGAATACTCTCCCGAAACTTCGGCCTTAACTGCATAATGAAGTGCTTCATAATCGCTTATAGCCGCATTTATATCGGTTAAGTCCTCTATCGCAACGCTTGATACTTCAAGACCAAGAACACGCTCATGCTCCGCCTTAAACTCATTTGCGGTTTTGCAGTATTCAAGATTAAAGTTATCGTAATATGTAACTTCAGAAGTGTTTATTTGCGAAGAACCATAACCCACCTTAAAATCGCCAATAACATTTGCGGTTGTGAAGATTTTTGAAGTGATAAGCTCGGCCGTTTCCTTGTTTATTAAATTAACAACAACCGTTGTTTCCTCTTCTTCATAGATATAATCAACCTTAATTGTAGCCCAGTCGCCTGCAACGATACCGCTAAAT
>JAZUMI010000032.1:0-5305 GCA_045603505.1 Acutalibacteraceae bacterium | reverse complement strand
AGGACTTCTCCCGCGTTACGGCGGGGGATATTTTTCTTTAGGGAAAAATATTACCCCCCAGCCGCCCCGCGGGATCGTCCTCAGACGAACAGGTGTGGATTAATCCACGGGGAAGATGCCGCTGGCCTTAGCGGAGAACTGGAGCTTGCCCTGAGACTCATAGCCGGTTACGACCAGGTCAATAAACTCCACATCCACAAAGCCCTCGGGCTGTTCCATTTGCTGAGGTCCGTCGATGCGCACACTCAGTTTTTCCAGGCGATGTTCTGCCAGGCACACCACATAGCGGTAGCCGGTCACGGTCTCAGTCCGTTTGCCGTCCTTATACTCGTAGGCGGACATCACATCAACCAGCAACATTTTACGACCCAAGCTGGCAGGGTCGATCCGAAGATCACGGATATTCAACATAGGATCATCTCCCAAACATAGAAGTACTGCCATCGGCCAATAGCAGCCTAAGTAGTCATGAGCTCCTTGACTGACTTCATTGTAAACCATAAATTGCCTCTTGCGGTTTCGCATGCGAAACAGTATTTTTGAGCATAAAAAATGCCGATACCCAAATGCTGTTTTGGGTATCGGCGCCTTGCTTATTCGCTTGTGAGTGCGTTCAAACCTTTTGCCTCTAGCATCTCATTGGTGCGTTTCACAGAATAGCCATTGTCCATGGCTTCGGTGTAAATTGCTTCCTCTGGAAAAACCAGATTCAGCAGTTCCCATCGCTGCTCTTTAGAAACTCCCAATGCAAGGCATACGGCTATTACGGACTCTTTCTTAGGGCGGTAGTAATTTCCTCGATGATCAGTATTGTTGATCATTCTGGTAGTAGTCGTTTTTGATAAGCCGGTTTTCCATGTAAGCCAGGCAACACTGTGCCCTTTTGCATAGAGATAACCTCTTAACAACTCATTGAACCGTAAGATGTTTTCCGGACTTTGCTTCGGCTTTTTCTGTGCCAAAGCAATATCCTCTGATTAGCAAGCTACTTTTTTGTGTGGCCTCTGCGGCCGGAGGTGGTCTGCGCGGGTTGCGTACAGATTGCTTGTGATGGTTTGAAGTGAGACTTAGAAACCATAAGCATCCACCTCCTTTCGTGAAATACGTCTAGGTGAATAATCTTCATATCCACCTCCGACGCGCAAAGTCCGTTCACGAAATTATTTGCTGACGTCTAAATTTTCAATCATAGCAGTCAATAGAGTATTTTCCGGAGATCAGTACAGCACCTTATCTCCATACTCGGTTTTGTGATGCATTCGCATCTAGAAGCATTGTGTCCCGAAGGACAAGTTAAATTTTGGTGCTCATCGCACCCATAGCAGTGTAACGCAAGTCTTTGCTTGCAGGAATATTATACCATATCATACTTGATGAAAAAACAATTTTTTGTAAACATTCGGCAATCTTCACAGTTTTTTTGTTGTTATTCACTTGTCTCATGCTCTAATTTTCCAAGCTTAATCATTTCTGTGATTGCAACAACTGCTTGGGCGTTCAATATCTTTTGGTATTCTGTATCTAAGAGTGTAACTGCCTGTCCCATGCAACAGAAAAAAGCTAAAATTGTTTCGGTCGACGGTACAATTTGTGAATGCTTTTCTACCTCGGGGTGTTGATTAATAAATTTTGTGTCACATAGACCATTATTATGTACTATTACGTTTCGATATTCTGCTAAAAGTGATAATGCTTTATATCGGTTTTCTTCTATAATAGCTTTATAGTCTAGATCAATTTCTTTCTTTAATCTAGCATTGGTTTTTCCCGGATTTAAAAAGTCATTTTTACAATCAGCAAGAAATTTTTCGTAGAGTGAGTGTCCGGATTTAACAAACTTTGTATTTAGAATGTCTGCATAGATTTCTCGTAAATATACTTCATAAACGGAACATAATTGTACACATAGTTGTTGATTTAATGATGTTGATAAATCCTTTTGATTTTCTTTTAGACTTTGAGTTAGTTTAATCAGCGCTGCTATTTTCTTGATTCCCTCAAGATAACGATGCGTAATACTTGGTTCTCCACAGTTTGCACAGTATTTTAATCCGTTGGCATGCTTTACCCCCATACAAACCGTAAAACCTGCAGATTTACATTTAGGACAATACATATACACTACGGAATACTTTGTCCGTTTCGATGTTAGATAGGCATCCTTGGAAAGCAGGTTGTTTTTTGTACGACGGCATCTTTTATATAAGGTATATGCATAGTTTCCCAATATCGTGCGCTCAGGCTCCTCAAAACCCTTTAGAAAATCATTATTGATCAAAAAATAATTGGAATACATATTATCACCCGACAGAAAAATCTAATATATATTATAATTTTACCATATATTAATGTTTTAGACAAGTTATACGATAGAAATTATAGTACTATGCCTGTGGTCTTTTAAATTAGTTAACCCTACCCCTTCCTTAGAATAAGGAAGGGGTAGGGCTCGTGTATTGTGGTTTTACTTTGTAATCAATTTACAACCTTGATTATGTAGTGTTTGGTGTGTGCAAGGTTATATGGAAACATCGTCACAAATCTTTTGGGATGTAACTATACAATGTTATTTGAATGAGACTCTACAAAGAGTATCATCTGCGCGCAACGCATAGTAACCGATCCTATCTGTTTTTAACTTTTGGAAATCACGCTTGCCGGTAACATCGCTGAGTTCGAATTTTTCGTAGACCTTGACTGCGTACAGATTATATTTTTTACAGAGCAATTTGATAGCTTCTTCTTGTCGATCTCGATACTCTTTCTTGAGAACAACCTGTCCAACAACGAATGTACCTTCTTTTGTTTCGTGGGCTGTAATTTCCCATTCAATTACAGGATCTTCGAGTTCCAGAGAGTATTCGATATCAAACAGATATATCCGCTCACCATTCTTGTCCACATAAGAATCAGACGCTCTACCCAGAATATTATAAGATCCATCCGGATTCTGGACAGCAATATCACCGGTTGAGCCCCAACGAATACCATTTTCATCGGTGTACCATCTTTCGTTGGTGGCAACTTCATTGTTCAAGTACCGATCTGCGACAGCGGGACTGGAAATATGCAAAAAGCCTCGTTCACCTTGCTTAACAATTATTCCGTTCTCATCCACAATCTTTGCCTTAACAAACGGCTCAAGGGGATAACCAGTTTCGTTGGTCTTGGTTTCCTCATTCATAAAGTAGGTGAAGATCGTACCGGAGCCATCCTCGGCAGCCCCACCACCGATGGCGAAACGCACCTTACAACCATTCTCAGCCAACCATTTGTCGATCATTTTCACATTGCTCTTGGTTACAGGCTCGCCGCCGGAACTGGGGCGAGTAAGATTAGCAAGAGCGTTCTTGCCAATAAAACCGTGTGCAACAGCAGCCAAATAAAAGCTAGGGGCAGCAACTACCCAATTACACTTGGAATTTGCCAAATCCACGCCAAAAGCATCTTTGTTGTAAAGAGGCTGCGGAACAAGTGTCTTTCCTTTTGCCAGCGGTAAATAACCAGACACTCTTTCGCCGGTGGCGTGGGTCAGAGGAATGGTTTGAAACACGCGCTCTCCCACATAGTCCTTTGTGTCCAATCCTGCGTGCATTTCAATGAAAGCATTTGCAGAAGCCTCTTTATAAACGATGCACTTCGGCTTGCCGGTAGTTCCGCTTGTGTAGGAATAAGCAATATCACGCTCGATGTCTACCGGACCACGATAGAGGGGAGCAACATTTGCTTTTCCCAACTGTATGACATCTGCCAATCTAACAAAACGAATTTGCGTAAGTGTAGGGATTTTGCGCATACAAGCTGCCTGCTTTTCAGGATTATCAAATACCTCGCGCAATCTCTTCGGCAATGTAGAGGGGTCATCAAAGATATGTTTGTTGTTTTCAGGCAGGTAGTCAGAAAGACTTGTGATAATTACATTTTCGATCCCACTGTCTTCCAAAGAATCTACCACAAACGGCAAATAGGCATCCAAAATCATCAAGGTTTTGGAGCCTTTTTCTTTCGTGTACAGCGAAACATCACTTCTCAAGAACAAATAGTTTACACTATTGCTGATTGTGCCCATACAGTTAAGAGCGAACAATGTCAGCATATTTTCAATACTGACCGGCAAACACAGTGTAACAATATCCTTTTCCGTTATACCCAAAGAACGGAAACCGCAGACATACTCATTAACCTTGTTCGGCAATTCTTTGTATGTAATGATTGTGCCGTAATAATCAAATGCCGATGCATCTAGATTCTCCTGATTCCACGACATAATGTTTTCAAAGATATTCATATTGTAAATCGGTGTCTGATTCACAGTCTTTACAATCTTTGCCCATCCAGGCAGGTGGCGCTTTATATCACAGGTCTTAATTGGCATATCTCTTTTCCTCCATAAAATAAAAAGTGCGGCCACCGAAGTAACCGCACAAAAAACGCAAACTCCGATAGTCGCCAAACTAACAAATGTGAAATGGGTGCAAACGCACAACATACATACATTGCCGGATTTGCATTTTTATCAAATTCAAAACAATATATGTATAACCAGATTACAGCGCATTTATCCCTAAAAAAGAAGAATACACCCAATTTCACACAATATTCAGTTAGTTTGGCAAAATAATTTTATCACATATTTTTTTAAAATGCAAGAAAAAGCATCACAAAAAATTCTTGTGATGCTTTTATTTATGATGCTTTTTTGAGTTTTGCGGCGGTTGCCGTTTCTAACATATTTTCGGCAAATATGCCATAGCCTTTTGTGGGGTCATCTATAAGCACATGGGTAAGTGCTCCCACAAGCTTCCCATTTTGGATGATGGGGCTGCCCGACACTAGTGTGTCAAGCGGGATACAACAACTTTTTTGAGGTGTTTTTGCCGTATTTTACCTGAAAATACTCATTTTAATATCAAAATACGCACGATTTAACCTTTTTAAGTGTATTTCGCCTTTTCGCTGTAGAATTGGCAAACCGGTATATGCCTGTTTTTCGCGATTTTCAGCAAAATCTCCGGAGCCCCTATTCTACAAAAACTAAGGTGTTGTTTTATTTTTTACATATAAAGCTAGCAAAAAAGTCACCGGCCAAATGGAATATGTGCGCCAAATGAATAATATCAAACAGCACGTAACCGAAATTATCAATATCGAACTAATTTATAAATAATTAAGCATTCAGCTTTGTGGTAAAAGTTAAGGCGGAGAGGTCACCCTCTCCGCCTTGTTTAATTTTATATAAAGCAAGCAACTACTATTAAAATTTCGAATTACTTTATGTATTTGTTAATTCTTCTATTGCGAGTTC
>JAZUMI010000031.1:0-16735 GCA_045603505.1 Acutalibacteraceae bacterium | reverse complement strand
GCAGGTCGAATTAAAAAAGAATTCAAAAGCGCCCGCAAGGCACACGGCAGACGATGACTACCTGCTGACTACTAAACTGTTCTGTGGAAAATGCGGTGCTATGATGGTTGCACAGGCAGGGACAAGCCACACCGGAAAGGTTCATCGATATTACGCTTGTGTCCGTCAGAAGAAGCATAAATGCGATAAGAAAATGCTCCACAAGGAAAAATTCGAAAACTTCATCGTGTATAAGACAATGAAGATGCTAAAAGAGGACAGCGTTATCGAAGAACTTGCCGCATTGCTATACAATCTCCAATATAATGAAAGTACCATCCTCCCGCAGTTGGAATCTCAGCTCCGCGAGAAAGAACGCGAGATTGACAATATCGTAACCGCTATCCAGCAGGGCGTTGCATCACAGGCGTTGATGAAGCGACTGAATGAGATCGAAAAACAAAAGACCGATATTGAGACAACAATAACAAAAGAGCAGATCAAAGCACCGACCTACTCTTTGGATGAATATAGAATGGCATTATGCAATTACCGCAAGCTGGATATAACCAAGCAGGACGGCAAACGCAAGCTGATTGACACATTCATTAACGCAATTTATGTTTATGACGATCACTTTAAAATCATATACAACGGCAACAATAAAGAGGAAACAGTAAGTCTTGAAGCACTCGAAAACAGTTCAACCTTGTTTTCATCCGGTGCACCATTTTAAGTGTTCATAACTGACCTAAATTGGTCCAGATATGAGCACTTGATTTGTTTTTTACGGACTTGAACCTATGGTTCTATCACTCTTGCGGTGCCCGACGACTCGATACTACCGTATCTCGCTTGTCGACCGCGGCGCTTCGTTATGCTCACTTTTTCTCGCACTGCGAGCGTTCGCAACCTCACCTGTCACCCGCACCATTTTAAGTGTTCATAACTGACCTAAATTGGTCCAGATATGAGCACTTGATTTGTTTTTACAGACTGGAATCTTTTGGTAATTTTTTAATACAGTATAACAGGTCAAAATCTTGTGCTTTTTCTTAATTTTTACCTTGAAATGACGGCATATATATAGTATAATTAATTAATAATATATATTAGGGAGATTGTATGCAAATTTCATTTGATAAAAATGCTCTTTTCCCACCTGAACAGAGGGCATTTGCCGCTCAGGTAAGGGTGCTTGCAAAAAATATATATGGTGAAAATCCAAAAGCTTGTGTTATAACATACGGTTGCCAGCAAAATGTTAGTGATTCCGAACATTATAAAGGCATGCTTGATGAAATGGGTTTTTCATTTATCGAAGAACCGAGCCTTGCAGATTTCATTCTTTATAATACTTGTGCAGTTCGAGGGCATGCAGAGGACAGGGTTTACGGCAATATTGGTGTTGTTAAGAATTATAAGCGTAAACGACCAAATACAATTCTTGCAGTGTGCGGTTGTATGGCACAACAGGATATCGTAGCACAGCGAATTAAGAAAAGTTATCCTTATGTTGATATGGTGCTTGGCACTCAAGTTCAACATCGTTTACCTGAGTTTTTGTACAAGCGTCTTTCGGGCGAGGGAAGAATATTCGAAAGAAAACTTACAAATACGGATATTATTGAGGATATTCCACTAAAGCGTGACGGAAGCCTTAAAGGTTGGCTCCCGATTATGTACGGTTGCAATAACTTCTGCACATACTGTATCGTACCTTACGTAAGAGGCAGAGAGCGTTCACGCCATCCTGATATGATAATAAAAGAAGCAAAAGAAATGGTTGAAGCGGGATTCAAGGATATTACACTACTCGGTCAGAACGTTAATTCCTACGGTATCGGGTGTGACTTTGGAGTTGATTTCCCTGATTTACTTCGTATGATAAACGATATACCGGGCGATTTTAGAATAAGATTTATGACTTCGCATCCAAAAGATTGCACAATAAAACTTTTAGATGCAATGAGGGATTGTGAAAAGGTAGCAAAGCATCTGCATCTTCCTTTTCAAAGTGGAAGTGATAGGATACTTAAACTGATGAATCGAAAGTATGATAGAAAGACCTATCTTGGATTGATTGAAGCGGCAAGAGAACGCATGCCAGATATATCCCTTACAAGTGATATAATTGTTGGCTTTCCTGGAGAAACTTATGAAGACTTTAAGGAGACTATTTCCCTTGTTAGTGAAGTTAAGTTTTCATCCCTATTCACATTTATCTATTCTGCTAGGACAGGCACACCTGCTGCAGTTATGGAAGACCCTGTTTCGCGTGAGGAAAAAGGAATATGGTTTAGAGAGCTTTTGATTGCACAGGAAAAGGTTGCAAAGGAAAATGCAAAGAATTATATTGGTAAAACCTATAGGGTTCTATGCGATGATTACGGTAAAAATGAAGGCTATATGAGTGGTCACACATCCGGAAACTGTTCGGTTGAGTTTGAAGCCAAAAAAGAAATGCTTGGAAAATTTGTTGATATTCAAATCACAGATTATAAAAATATGCTAATAGGCAAAGTTATTAATTGAAAGGAAAATTAATTATGAACGTTATTGAACTTACAAGAAAATTAGGCGCAGCTATCCAACAGGATGAGAGATACATCCGTTATGCAAAAGCAAAACTTGCAAATGATAGTGATGAAGATTTACAAAAGGCAATTGGCGAATTTAATCTTATCAGAATGCAGATGGATGGCGAACTTTCAGCAGAAGAGCGTGACGAAGAAAAAATCAAGGAGTTAAATGAAAAACTTCGTGGCGTATATTCTTCGATTATGTCATCTAATGCAATGGTTGAGTATAACACTGCAAAGGTTGAGGTTGATAAAATGATGAACGAAGTAAATTCACTTCTTTCACTTTGCCTCGAGGGAGAGGACCCCGAAACCTGTGAGATTCCAACCGCCTGTACAGGCAGTTGTTCAACCTGTGGCGGTTGTCATTAATCAATTTGATTAATAAATATGGAAAGGAAGTTGAAAATGGCGAAGAACGAGCTGTCCCCAATGATGACGCAGTATATGCAAATAAAATCGCAACACGAAGATTCACTGTTGTTTTTTAGATTGGGCGATTTCTATGAGATGTTCTTTGATGATGCAAAAATAGCTTCCGAGGAATTAGACATTACTTTAACTGGTAGAGATTGCGGTCTTGAAGAGAGGGCGCCAATGTGTGGTGTGCCTTTCCACAGTTGTGAGGGATATATAGCAAGACTAGTTGAAAAAGGCTATAAAGTTGCTATTTGTGAACAGGTTGAAAATCCTGCCACCGCAAAGGGTATTGTAAAGAGAGATATTGTTAGAATAATAACCCCTGGCACAGTTATTGAAGACGCGATGCTTGAAGAGGGAAAAAACAATTATCTTGCTTCCGTTATATTCGTTGAAAAATCAGTTGGTGTTTGCTTTACCGATATTTCAACGGGAGAAAGCCATGTTACAACTATTTCCGGTAGCAATATTGAACGTGGTATTATTGATGAATTCTCCCGATTTGACCCAAGCGAAATATTGCTGAATGTTGACCTTAAAAAGCATAAAGTTTTAGACCAGTATTTAAAAGATAACTTCTTTGGTTTAATTACGACAAGAACGGATGGCTCTCTTTCTCTTAATGCTACCGAGCCCGTACTTCTTAAACATTTTAATGTCATAAGTGTTGAAAATATAGGTCTTGCAAAAGATAGTGCAAATGCAGCGGCTTTCGGTGCAGCAATTTCTTATCTTTACGAAACAGGAATTAACGGTAACTTCTCGGTTAATAAGGTTAATGTTTATACCAGAGAAAATTATATGCGCTTTGATTTAACTGCAGTCCGCAATCTTGAGATTTGTGAAACTATGCGAACAAAATCAAAACGTGGCTCGCTTCTTTGGGTGCTTGATAAAACCAAGACATCTATGGGTAAGAGACTTTTACATTCTTGGCTTATGCAACCTCTTCTTAATATAACCGAAATAGGACTTAGGCAAAATGCAGTAGAAGAACTTATAGCTAACTCAATTGTTCGTGGTGAGGCAGCTGAATATATGTCGCATATTAAGGATATTGAGCGAATTTTAACACGTGTGGTTTACGGAACTGCAAACGCTAAAGACCTTAACAACATTGCGGCTACTGCTGTGTATTTCCCACAGCTTAAAGCATTGCTTGAAAATGCTAACTGCAAGATGTTAAAGAGCATCTTTAATGATATTGACCCACTTGAAGATGCCTATAATCTCATAACCAGTGCGATTGCAACAGACCCTGCAACCTCCGTTCGAGAGGGTGGCATTATCAGAGAGGGCTATAATGCTGAGGTTGATGAATTAAGAAAAATTATCAAAAATGGCGCCGAATATATAAAGGATATTGAAGAGCGCGAAAAGGAAAGAACAGGCATTAAAACCTTAAAGGTTAGATATAATAAGGTTTTCGGCTACTATATTGAGGTTACTAATTCCTTGCTTGATAAGGTGCCTGAAGATTATATAAGAAAACAAACCCTTACTAACTGTGAGAGATTTATCACATCGGAGCTTAAGCAGTTCGAGGTTAAGGTGCTTAACGCAAAGGAACAAGTTGTTCAACTCGAATTTGAATTATTCACTCAGGTGCGATTAGCGATTGCTGAGCAATTAGTTCGTTTTCAAAAAACTGCCGAAGCAATTGCGAAGTTAGATGTTCTTTGCTCTTTTGCAAATGTGGCTATTGAAAACAATTATGCAAGACCATTAGTTGATGCATCGGGTGTTATACGTATTGATAGTGGTAGACATCCTGTTGTTGAAAAGGTAAGTTCTTCTCCATTTGTTACAAACGATACTAATCTTGATTTAAATGATAACCGTTGTGCTATAATAACTGGTCCTAATATGGCGGGTAAATCGACCTATATGCGTCAGGTTGCTATTATAGTTCTTATGGCACAAATCGGCTCTTTTGTTCCTGCAAGAAGCGCAAAAATAGGAATTGTAGATGCAATCTTCACACGTGTCGGTGCTTCCGATGATTTGGCATCGGGCAAATCAACCTTTATGGTTGAAATGAGTGAGGTTGCAGATATTATTAAATATGCAACAAAAAACAGTCTTTTAATTCTTGATGAAATCGGCAGAGGAACCTCAACTTATGATGGCATGTCTATAGCACGTGCAGTACTAGAGTTTGTGGCTGATAAAAAGAAATTGGGCGCAAAATCTCTCTTTGCCACGCACTATCACGAGTTAACCGAGATGGAGCATGAATTCAGCGGTGTTAAAAATTATAATATTGCCGTTAAAAAACGCGGAGATGATATTATTTTCCTTCGCAGAATTGTAAGCGGCGGCGCCGATGAAAGTTATGGTATTGAGGTTGCTAAACTTAGCGGAATACCCGATACGGTAATAAACCGTGCTAAAGAAATTTTAAAGAAAACACTTGAAGAAGGTGTTGTTACTTATAAAACGGTAAAGGACACCGAAATGCAGTTACCACTCGAAATGATGGGTGCTACAGAAATATTACACGAGCTTAAAAATCTAGACGTAAACACACTAACACCCATAGAGGCTATGGGAGTATTATTTGATATCGTTAATAAAGCGAAATCTATTTAGAGAAGAAAGGGCGTGAAGAAATGCCAAAAATTAATCTGTTACCAAAGGAAATTTCCGAACTTATTGCAGCAGGTGAAGTGGTTGAAAGACCTGCATCTGTAATTAAAGAGTTAGTAGAAAATTCTATTGATGCCGGTGCTAAGAATATTGAAATTGAGATACAAAACGGTGGTATTACATATATGCGAGTAACGGATGATGGTTGCGGAATCTCAAACAATGATGTTCCTTTGGCATTTTTGCGCCATGCTACAAGTAAAATTTCCACCGAGAACGACCTTGATGCTATAGCCACTTTAGGTTTCCGTGGCGAAGCATTAGCCGCAGTTTCTTCGGTTGCAAAGGTGGAAATGTTTACTAAAACCGAAAGTGAGTCATTTGGAACACACTATGTTATAGAGGGTTCTTGTGAGGTTTTATTCGATGAACAAGGATGTAATGACGGAACTACCATTATCATTAGAGATTTGTTTTTCAATACACCGGCAAGAATGAAATTCTTAAAAAAAGATACTCAAGAGGGTAATCAGGTTTCAGCTATTGTGGACCGTATTGCAATTTCCCATCCTGAAATTTCTTTTAAATTTATAAGAGATAAAAAGAATGTTCTCACAACTTCGGGAGATGGAAATTTAAAGAATGCAGTTTATAGCGTTATGGGTAGAGAATTTGCTAATTCTCTTATTCCTGTTAATTATAGTGTTAACGGAATATCTGTTGAGGGTCTTGTTTGCAAACCGATTAACTGTAAACCATCCCGAAACTATCAGTTTACATATTTAAACGGTAGATATGTTCGCTCTGGTACTGTTATGGCGGCAGTAGAACAAGCCTATAAAAACAGTGCTATGGTGGGTAAATATCCTGGATTTGTTTTAAATATAACCATACCTTTTGAAACTATTGATGTTAATGTTCATCCGGCCAAAACCGAAGTTAGATTTTCGGATGAAAGGCGAGTTTTCGAAACTGTTTATCCCGCGGTTAAAAATGCGCTTTCGGTTGGGGACACTAGACCCCAAATTAAATTTAAACAATCTGAAGAATTTAATCCCTATAAACGGATGGCTATCGAAGAATATCGACAGGAAATTTTACCTATAAAAGACAAAAAGGAACAAATAAATTTTTTCGAAAAAGAGTCATCGTTGCAAAAAAAGGATATATTTGTAGTAAAACAAGACATTCATGTTTTTAAAGACGAGCCAATAGTTATTCCAACAATTCCTAAGAGGGAAGAAGTTAAAGAGGTTATAATTAAAAAAGAGGAAATAACACCCGAACAAAAAATTGATATGGTGTTCGAAGAGCCTATTGAAGAAATAACTTTAATCGGCGAAGTGTTTAAAACCTATATTGTAATACAAAAAGGGAACAGTGTTTTTCTTATTGATAAACACGCCGCTCACGAAAGAATTATATATAATGACCTTAAAAAGAATGTTAAATCAGGAGTGCAGACATTGCTTGTTCCCGAAACGGTCACTTTATCTAAGAATGAATATGCAAATATTCTTGCAAATGTAGAGTTACTTAATGAAAATGATTTTGAAATTGAAGATTTTGGTAACGGAAGCATTATTGTACGTGCCGTGCCTTCGTGTCTTGTTGATTGCAACTTATCAAATTTATTTAGTGAAATTGCGGTTAAAATTTCAGGAGGTAATATGCTTCATATCGATAAGCTCGATAATCTTTATCACACTGTTGCCTGTAAATCTGCTATAAAAGCGGGAAATTTAACCTCTGATTTAGAAAAATTAAATCTTGCAAGAAGAGTTCTTAACGATAAAGATGTAATGTATTGTCCTCATGGAAGACCTGTTGCTTTTGAAATTAAAAAAAGCGAACTTGAAAGACAGTTTGGTAGATTGCAATGAGTAAAAAGGTTATTTTTATTGTAGGACCCACCGCATCAGGCAAAACGGCTCTCTCCATTGAGTTAGCAAAGCGATTTAATGGCGAGATTATATGTGCCGATTCAATGCAGATTTATAAAGGTATACACACCGCTTCTGCTGCACCTGATGAAGAGGAAATGCAGGGGATTAAACATCATTTGCTTGAATTTTTAGAATTGACCGATACATTCAGCGTTGCCGATTATGTAAAAAAAGCACGTAAAAAAATTGATGAAATCGCTAAGAAAGGAAAGCAACCGATTGTCGTTGGCGGTACAGGACTTTATTATTCTTCTCTTATAGATAATATCGAGTTTTGCGAAGAACAGGTCAATATAGAACTTCGAAAACAATTAGAAGAAAAGATGGAGTTAATTGGGGCAGAAAAGATGCTTGAAGAACTGTCTTGTTTTGACCCTAACACCGCAAATAAGTTGCATCCGAATAACAAAAGAAGAATTATACGTGCGTTTGAGGTTTTTTTGCAAACAGGAAAAACAATTACCGAACAAAATGCAATTTCCAAACAAAATTCTCCTGATTTTGAATCGTTGGTTTTGGGTGTTAATTTTTCTGACCGCTCAAAACTATATGAACGAATAAGCAAAAGGGTAGATATAATGCTTGAAAACGGACTTATCGAAGAAGCAAAGAAAACATTTGCTTTTAATTCTTCGCTTGGCGCTTTTCAGGCTATTGGTCACAAAGAATTATACGGCTTTTTTAAGGGAGAGATAACCTTAGAAGAGGCTATAGAAAATCTCAAAATGCAAACCAGAAGATATGCAAAACGCCAATTAACATGGTTTTTAAGGGACGAAAGAGTTAATTGGCTTTTGGTGGATTGCGCAGATGATATCATATTACAGGCGCAAGAATTAGTTGAACAATTTTTACAAGGAGGAGAAAATGAATAGCGCAAAAATTTTAAGAGCTTGTGTGATATTAGTTGCAGTAGTTTTTGTTTTACATCAGTCAATCTCCTCACTTTATAAACCTGTCACTACCGAAACCGCTATTTTTTATGGTGGTACAGAAGGCGTAGATATTGCAGCTCTTATAGTAAGAAATGAAACTATTGTTACGGATGATGCAAAGGGTGCGCTTCATTTTATGGTGGAGGATGGTAACCGTGTTGCGAAGGACGGAGTAATTGCCCAGGTATACGATAGTGAATCGGCTTCAATTACTGTTAATCAGATTGATAATCTTAACAAGCGAATTGAAGATATCGAAAATATTATCGCATATAACAATCTCGATGCTACTGACCTTGAAACTGTAAACGAAAAATTAAACAATGCGGTAAATGACCTTGTAATAAAATGCGCCTCAGGTAAATATTCA
Organism: Acutalibacteraceae bacterium; assembly: GCA_045603505.1. Classification (GTDB taxonomy): domain Bacteria; phylum Bacillota; class Clostridia; order Oscillospirales; family Acutalibacteraceae; genus UBA737. Next base: position 7,914 of record JAZUMI010000031.1, on the reverse strand, counting down.
CAGATTGAGGAAAGCAAGCAGGAGTTATATTCGGTTATTAACCGTAAGCAGATGCTTATCGGCGCAACTACTGACTTTACGCCGCAACTTACAGAACTTAAACAACAGGTTACGCAGTTAGAGGCATCTTTGCCCGATATTAAGGATAAAATAACTGCCGATATTTCGGGATATTTCGTATCTAATATTGACGGATATGAAAAGAGTGTGGATTTATCTTCGTTATCTAAGATAACACCTGAAAGTTTTGAAAAAATAGAACCTAAGGATAATTCAAAGAATGTAATTGGAAAAATTGTTTCAGATTACGAATGGTATGTAATTGCACAAATAAGTATTAATGACTCACTCACTTACAAAGAGGGCGATACTGTTAAAATCTCAACTTCACTGAAAACGGCTCCTAATCTTACAGCAACGGTTAAGCACATAAATGTTTCTGATGTTGGAGAAAATGCAATTATTGTTCTTGCTTGCAATCAGATGAGTAGTGAAATCGCAACAATAAGAACGGCACCTATGACTTTGGTTAAAACCGAATATAGTGGTTTAAAAGTTCCGCGCAGAGCATTAAGGGTTTCCGATTCAAAAACGGGTGTATATGTGATTAACAGTATGCAGGTTAAATTTGTTCCTGTTAATGTGGTTTTTTCTAATGATGACTATATAATCTGTGAACAATTGGCAAGTGATGATAATGTTTTGCGATTGTATGATGAGGTTATAGTGAAAGGCAGAAATCTTTATGATGGAAAAATTATCAGCTAAAGAATTTGATGAAAACTATCAACTGATAGAAGAAAAAATATCCAATGCCGTGCAAAAAGTTAATAAAAACAGAGAAGATATTGTTCTTTTAGCAGCAACAAAAACCGTTGATGTTGATACTATTAACTATGCGATTTCAAGAGGGATTAAAACTATTGGAGAAAATCGTGTTCAAGAGCTTCTTTCTAAATTTAATGATATTTCTCCTGTTACACATCATTTTATCGGTCATCTTCAAACGAACAAGGTAAAAGATATTGTTGATAAAGTGGATTTAATTCATTCTGTCCATTCCTTAAAACTTGCGGCAGAAATTTCTAAACAGGCAGTGAAACACGGAAAGATACAAAATGTTTTGCTCGAAGTTAATATTGGAGAAGAAGAAAGCAAATCGGGCTTTTTATATGAAGAAGTTGTTGAAGCAGTAAAAAACATATCACAAATGCCAAATGTTTTTATTAAAGGCTTAATGGCAATACCGCCTATTTGCAATGATGGACAGGAAAATCGAAAATATTTCAAAAAAATGTATAATCTGTTTGTTGACATAGACGCAGAAAAAATAGATAATAGTAGTATGGAGATTCTTTCAATGGGAATGTCGGATGATTTCGATATTGCTATAGAAGAGGGCGCAAATTTAGTTCGTGTTGGAACTGCGCTTTTCGGAAAAAGAATTTATAAATAAAAAACAAAAAAGGAGAAAATACAAATGGGCGTTTTTGAAAAAATTAAGAACATCTGGAATATTCCTGAAGAGGAAGATTATTTAGATGAAAATATTGTTGAGGATACTGAAGAGGCACCAAAAAGAAAGATAATAGAGGCAGAGCAACCCGCCTCAAGAACTGTTGCAAGAAGTTTCGGTAAATCAAACAAGACTGTTCCTTTCAATCCGACTCAAATGCAGGTTGTAATCTTCAAACCAGATAGATTTGATGAGGTTATAGCTATCGCAGATGAACTTAATGCAAAGAAAACCGTTATTTTAAACCTTGAGTCTGCAAACCGTGAGGTTTCTCGCAGAATTACCGACTTTTTAAGCGGTGTTGCTTATGCTAATTCGGGTGATTTTAAAAAGGTTGCAAATAACACCTTTATGATTGTTCCTTATAACGTTGATGTAAGTGGCGAACTTGTAATTGATGAATTTGATGATGGTAAACTTTATTATTAATGGATAGTAATTTTTTTACTTCTCGTGTATTAGATATTGCTGATAGTTCACAAAAGAATTCCGTGCCTAAATTTTTAGGTTTTCTTACTGGCGATGAGGCTGCAAAAGCAACTGAAATTCTAAAAAAAGAAAATATTAAGTTCTCTTTTTTCGGTGGATATGATAGCGCAGAAAGAGTGTATCTTGCGTGTCTGCCTGATTGGTGTGAGAGTGCCGATTTCCCAATTGAAGCATTAACCTTTTCTTTTAGAAAAGAGTATGAATTAACACATAGGGATTTTTTAGGTTCTCTTATGGCACTTGGCCTTGCAAGAGAGAAAATAGGGGATATTCTTGTTGAAAAATCGAGAGCGGTAGCATTTGTTTCTGAAAACATTGCAAATCATATTATTTCTCAAATTGAAAAGGTTGGCAGGGTAGGTGTAATGGTAACTAAAGGTTTCGAAACACCTCTTCCGTGCCTTTCGATATTAAGTGATTTCGTATCAACTGCAAGTTCAGTAAGACTTGATTGTGTCATTTCTGCAATTTGTGGAATTTCAAGAGGAAAATCCGTAAGTTTTATCGAGGAAGGTTTAGTTACCATTAATTCGGTTATGTGCAACAAGCCAACGAGAATGGTCAGAAACGATGATAAAATAACAGTAAGAGGTAAGGGTAAATTTATTATTTCTTCAACCGATGAATTATCAAAAAAGGGCAAAATTATTTTAAAATATAAGAAATATATTTAGGAGGAAGTTTATTATGCTTAGCGCAAACGATATCAGAGAGGTTAAATTTTCTAAATCAGTAAGCGGCTATAAACAGGAGGAAGTTGATATTTTTCTTGATGCTGTTGAGTCTGATTATAACAATTATGAAAAGATAATTGCTGATTTTCAGAATAAGGTTAATTCACTTAATCAGGAAATAGAAGATTATAAGAAATCACAGAGCAGTATACAGAATGTTCTATTAAGCGCTCAACGTCTTGCTGATAACATCGTAGATGAAGCAAAGGCAAAGAGCGAACAAATGATTAAAGATGCCGAGGCAGGCGTTTCAGATATTAACGAAAGAGCAAAGCAAATAAGCGAAAACTTCGATACAGAAATGGTTGCCAAAAGGGCATTAGCTGAGAAAGAAATAACTGTTATGCTTGATAATGCAAAAAAGAAAGCCGAGGCAATAACTCTTGCTGCGGCAGACAGTGTTTCACGCCAGCAAACATTATTTGATAAATTAAAGGAAGAAATGGCAGAATTTAAGGCAAAGGTAACCCAGAGTTACAAAGAGCATCTTGAACTTCTCAAACAAATTCCTACTGCTGTTTCTATGGACCCAAATCGTGTTTCAGAAATCTTGAGTACCGAAATGGATAAAGCGGCAACTCAAGAAACTGTTCTCGAAGAAACTACTCAGGATGTTGATGAATCAGCAGAACAAGAGGCTGTTGAGCAAATTGATGCTGAAGAAACTGTAGAAGAATAATCGGGGGTTTTTTCTTGGTAGCTTATTTATTACCAATTATTACTTCGGTAATATTTTTGATTTTAGACCAACTCTCAAAGGCATATTTTGTGGCTAATTTCACTTTAGGGCAATCGGCAGAGTTTATTCCATATGTGCTTAATTTTGTATACATACATAATACAGGAAGCGCTTGGGGTATGTTTAGCGGCAAAACAGTTTTTTTAATTATCGTAACGGTTATTGCTTTGATTGCATGTGTTGTATATCTTTTCTATCTAAAAAAGAGTAATCTTATTATGACCTGGTCTATTTTGCTTATAGTTTCGGGCGGAATAGGAAACTTGATTGATAGAATCTTCCGTTCAGGTAGGGTAGTCGACTTTTTGCACTTTGAATTTTGGCCCGATTTCCCAGTCTTCAATATTGCTGATTGTGCCGTAGTTATTGGAGGCAGTTTGTTGATACTGGCGTTTATTATTGATTTTATAAAGGAATCAAAATGCAAGAATTAGTTTTAGAATATTTGGAAAATGAAAAATGTCGTTTAGATGTTTTCATTGCGGAAAATACCGAGTTTTCTCGTTCAAGAGCACAGTCTTTGATTAATGACTGTGCAGTTACAGTTAACTCAAAAATAGGCACAAAAAATCTTAAATTATCTGATGGCGATGTTGTTAGAATTACGGTGCCTGACCCAAGAGAGTATGCGGTTTTACCTGAAAATATACCTCTTCGAATTGTGTATGAGGATGAAGATTTACTTGTTGTTAACAAACCGAAAGGAATGGTTGTTCATCCCGCTCCAGGAAATTATAGCGGTACTCTTGTTAATGCATTGATGTTCCATTGCGGTGATTCTCTATCGGGTATCAATGGTGTTATGCGTCCAGGTATTTTGCATAGAATTGATAAAAACACAAGCGGATTACTAATCGTTGCAAAGAATGATTTTGCGCATGAACGCTTGGCGCTTCAAATTAAGGAACATTCCTTTACACGTGAATATGAAGCGGTGGTATACGGAAAGCCTAAAAGCGAGTGTGGCACCGTTTCTGCTCCAATTGGCAGACATCCGGTAAGACGCAAGGAAATGGCTGTAACGGATAGAAATTCAAAAGAAGCGGTAACACACTATAAGATAATAACTCAATTTGATGGTTTTGCTCATATCCGTTTAAGCCTTGAGACAGGCAGAACTCATCAGATTAGGGTGCATATGGCATATATTGGTCATCCCGTTGCAGGTGACGATGTATACGGACCTAAAAAGGTAATTAAATCATTAAATGGTCAGTGTTTACACGCTAAAAAGATAGGATTTTTACATCCAAGAACAAATGAGTACATCGAGTTTGAAAGCGATTTACCCACTTATTTTAAAGAGTTTTTAAAGGGGCGTAACTGATAATGGGTATATTTGATGGATGTTTATTAGCTTGTGATATTGACGGAACCTTAACCGCTAATGGTATAATCCCAACAGAAAATTTAGAAGCAATAAAAAGATTTGTGAGAGAAGGCGGAGCTTTTTCCATCGCAACAGGTCGTTCAATAGTAGCTTTTGAAGATGTGAGGGAAAAGTTGTGTGATATTTCGCTTTGTGTAGTTTTTAATGGTTCGGTAATTTATGATTATAAAAATGACAGTATAGTTTACGAAGAAACTTTACCCGATAACGATAAATTTATTGTAGAGGAAGTATTAGCACTCAATAAAAATATAGGAATAGAAATTCATTCAGGCAAAAAAGTTTATACGGTATTTGAAACGGATGAAACTATTGACCATCATATTCATGAAAATCTCGAAAGAATTTTAACTTCTTATAATGAGGTTAAAAATGAGATTTGGAACAAAGTTCTTTTTGCTGTTGACAATGAGGATGAATTGAAGTTTCTTATTAATAATATTTCTAAATTTACAGTTGAAAGTAGGCTCGTTGAGACCTCAACTTACATTGAGGGTAGAAAAAGGCTCTACTTTGAGGTTATTCCTTTTGGTATCGATAAAGGCAAAGGTCTTGAAAAACTTAAAGAAATATTAAAAATAGAAAAAGGTTGCACTTTTGCAATCGGAGATTATTATAACGATTTAGAAATGATTAAAAAAGCGGATATCGGTGCCGCAGTAGCCAATTCACCCGAGGATATTAAGCAATGTGCTGATTATGTAACGGTTGAATGTGAAAAAGGTGCCGTAGCCGATTTTATAAATTATTTAGAAAAAAGAAAGGATGCAGAGAATGGACAAAGCAACTAAAAAACAATTAGAAATCACTGCTTGTAAGGTCAGATTGGGTATTGTTGATAGTATCCATAGCGCAAAAGCGGGTCACCCGGGAGGTTCGCTTTCCTGTACGGAAATTCTTACTTACTTATACTTCAAACATATGAATATTGACCCAGCTAATCCCAAAATGCCATCAAGAGATAGATTTGTACTTTCAAAGGGACATGCAGCGCCAGCGCTTTATTCGGTTCTTGCGCAAAGAGGCTTTTTTGAGGTTGATAAGTTAACAACACTTCGTCAAATCGGCTCAATTCTTCAGGGCCACCCTGATATGAAGAATATCCCAGGTGTTGATATGTCAACCGGTTCTCTTGGTCAAGGAATATCGGCAGCTGTTGGTATGGCATTATCTTCCAAACACTTTGGTGATGGATATAATGTATATACCGTTCTTGGTGACGGTGAAATTGAGGAAGGTCAGGTTTGGGAGGCAGCAATGTTTGCCGCAAATAAAGGACTTTCGAATTTAACCGCTTTTGTTGATTACAATAATCTTCAGATTGATGGAACTATTGGCGAAGTAAACTCTGCAGAACCTATTGATAAAAAATTTGAAGCATTCAATTGGGCAACAATTGTTATTGATGGTAACAATTTTGATGAAATTGAAGAGGCTTTAAATAAAGCCGCTACAATAGACAAGCCTGTTGCAATTATTGCTAAAACCGTTAAGGGTAAAGGCGTTTCTTATATGGAAAATGCGGTTAATTGGCATGGTGCAGCTCCTAACGATGAGCTTTACGAACAGGCAATGGCAGAACTTAATAAAACACTTGAATCATTACAATAAAGGAGAAGGAACATTATGTCAGAAGTAAAAAAAGTTGCAACACGTGTAGGCTATGGTTCGGCTCTTTTAGAACTTGGTAAAAAACGTGATGATTTTATAGTAATGGATGCCGATTTAGCGGCAGCTACACAAACAGGAATGTTCAAAAAAGAATTTCCTGAAAGATTTTATGATTGCGGTATTGCAGAACAAAATATGATGGGTATCGCCGCCGGTATTGCTGCAACAGGCAAAAAGGTTATCGTTAGTTCCTTTGCAATGTTTGCCGCAGGTAGAGCATTTGAGCAAATCAGAAATTCAATTGCTTATCCTCACCTTAATGTTATAATCGGTGCAACCCATGCAGGTATTTCTGTTGGTGAAGATGGTGCTAGCCACCAGTGTTGCGAGGATATCGCTTTAATGCGTTCTATCCCGGGTATGACAATCATTAACCCTGCTGATGAAACAGAGGCTAAAAAGGCAGTTTTTGCAGCAATTGATGCAGATGGCCCTGTTTATATGAGATTTGGTAGACTTGCAGTTCCTGTAATCTTTGATGAAGATTATAAGTTTGAAATTGGCAAAGGCGTTGAACTTAAAGAGGGAAGCGATGTAACAGTTATCGCAACAGGCCTTATGGTTAATGAGGCACTTGAAGCTTACGAGCTTTTGAAGGCTGAAGGAATAAGTGCAAGAATTATCAATATGGCAACAATTAAACCATTAGATAATGAAATTGTTATTAAAGCCGCTAAAGAAACAGGAGCTATCGTTACTGCCGAAGAACATTCGGTTATCGGCGGTCTTGGAAGTGCAGTAAGCGAATTACTTGCAGAGGAATGTCCTGTTCCTGTTGTTAAATTAGGCGTTTATGATACATTCGGCCATTCAGGTCCTGCTCCTAAACTTTTAGATGAGTTTGGTCTTAGAGCTATAAATATTGTTGAAAAAGTTAAGAAAGCTATTTCAATGAAGTAAAATTAACACCCTGAACAAAAGATGTTCAGGGTGTTTTCATATATCAATATTAGATAGTGTGTTTTTACGATATTGCATCGGTGTTAAGCCAGTAACTTCCTTGAATTTATAACAAAAATAGCTTTGCGAAGAAAAACCGCTATCAAGAGCAATATCCGGCAGATTACATTCTTCCTCAAGCAACTTTAATTTTGCATGGGCAACTCTTAATTCAAGAAGGTATTGATTTGGGGTTTTGTGAAAAAAAGAAGTGAATAATGTGTGAAAATATGTAGGACTTAGATTATGCGCTTTTGATATTTCTTCCAAAGATATATTTCTTTGGAAGTTGTTTTTGTGTAACGAATACTACCAGCAGTGCTGGTAGTTCCAAAAAGCTTTAGCTATGCATAGAAAAAGAATCCTCCTTCGTCTAAAATAGAAGTGGGTTTGCCAACCACAACAAAAAGACGAAGGAGGAATCAAGTATGAAACT
>JAZUMI010000030.1:0-8324 GCA_045603505.1 Acutalibacteraceae bacterium | reverse complement strand
AAAGCCAAGATTTCCTTAGCGGTATTAAGTTGACTGCCCTCCCACTCATCCATCTTATCGATTTCTTCGAGTGGTAAGAATGTGAGCATTCTTATGCACTTAAGAACATCGGCATCGCCAACATTTCTCCAATACTGATAGAACTCGTAAGGTGAGGTTTTATTAGGGTCAAGCCAAACTGCACCACCTACAGTTTTACCCATCTTCTTGCCCTCCGAATTGAGCAAGAGGGTAATAGTCATAGCAAATGCATCCTTACCGAGCTTTTTACGAATAAGTTCGGTACCACCGAGCATATTTGACCACTGGTCATCGCCACCAAACTGCATATTACAACCATATTCCTTAAAAAGATGATAGAAGTCATAACTCTGCATTATCATATAGTTAAACTCAAGGAACGAAAGTCCTTTTTCCATACGCTGTTTATAGCATTCCGCTCTTAACATATTATTAACCGAGAAGCAAGCACCAACATCACGGAGCATATCTATATAGTTAAGACCTAAAAGCCAATCGGCATTATTAACCATCTGTGCCTTGCCCTCGCCGAACTCGATAAAACGGCTCATCTGCTTTTTAAAGCAATCACAGTTGTGCTGAATTTGCTCAGGAGTCATCATAGAACGCATATCTGTTCTTCCCGAGGGGTCGCCGATATAGGCAGTGCCGCCGCCTATAAGGGCTATCGGCTTGTTTCCTGCCATTTGTAATCTCTTCATAAGGCAAAGAGCCATAAAGTGACCTACGTGAAGGCTATCTGCCGTAGGGTCGAAGCCTATATAGAAAACTGCTTTTCCATTGTTTACGAGTTCTCTTATTTCATCCTCATCGGTAACCTGAGCAATAAGTCCTCTGGCTACAAGTTCATCATAAATTTTCATTTTTTATTCCTTTCCGCTGTCAAGAAGTTCCTTGGCAGAATTATATAAATTTTCTGTAATTTCACTGCCTGACATGATTCGGGCAATTTCATTTATACGCTCTTCATAGCCGAGCGATTCGACTTGAGTAAAGGTTCTGCCATCTACTGCATTTTTGGTAATTAGCAGATGGTTGTCCGCCTTTGCGGCAATTTGCGCTAAGTGGGTAACACATATAACCTGACGGTTACCTGCAACACTCTTTAACTGATTTGCAACACGGGAAGCCGCATATCCACTAATTCCTGTATCAATTTCATCGAAAATCAAAGTATCAACCGTATCCTTATTTGAAAGAACGCTCTTTATTGCGAGCATAACTCTCGAAAGTTCGCCGCCTGATGCGGTTTTGTGAAGCGGTTTTGCTTCCTCGCCTATGTTTGCCGAGATAAGAAATTCAACCGTATCACAACCGTTTTTAGTGTATCTTCCCTTTCCAATATCCACAAGAAATTTAACATTCGGCATATTGAGATAGGTAAGGATTTCGCAAACCTGTTTTGCGAAGCTTTCTGCCGCTTTTTTTCTTGAATCGGTAAGTTTTTCGGCAAGGCAAATAAGCCTTTCGGTTGAAGCATCGAGGCTCTCAGATAACTCATCTATTTTTTTATCTGAAAACTCAATATCAGTAAGTTCACTTTTTGCATTTTCGAGGAAGTAAAGAATTTTTTCCTCATCTTCTCCGTATTTTAACATAAGTTTATAGAGCAAATCAAGTCTTTCATTTATTTCGTCAGGACTCATTGCATTAAGACTTAAACCATCACTAACTTCCCGCACGTCTTCAGATACACTTTCGATAATCTCTATCGCTTCGGCAAGGCGCTCGGCGGCAGATGAAATTTTTTTATCTTCAATTCCAGAAAGTGCACGGCGACACATTTTACAAAGCGCCTCAGCGCCATCGTTGTTGTCATCTCCCTTTAAAGCAAAATATGCCTCGTTTAAACTGCGCATATTTTTTTCAAGGTTCTTAACCACCGAAAGTTGAGATTTTAATGTTTCAACCTCACCTATTTTAACCTGTGCTGCCTCAATTTCAGAAATCTGATATTTAAGCAAATCGATTTTACGGAGTTTTTCATCTTCATCCATCTGCAAACCTTCAAGTTCTTTGCGGATAGAATTAAGATTTCTAAATTCCTTATAATAGTTTTCTTTTGCCGTTTTGTTATCGGCGAGCAAATCTATAAAATCACAATGGTTATCAGGATTTAAGAGCGCCTGATTATCGTGTTGCCCATGAATATTAAGAATGTATTTGGAAGCATCCCTTAAAAATGAAGCTGTAACAGGGGTATTGTTTATTTTAATAATGCTCTTTCCCGAAAGGCTCATTCTTCTTGAAATGATAATATTACCATCTATATCCTCGGCAATACTATTTTCTAAAAGAAAATCCTTAGCCTCTTTGCACAGGTCTGAAAATACCGCCGAAACTTCTGCGTTATCACACCCCGTACGGATAAGTTCACGGGATGTTCGTTGTCCAAGCACCGCATTAAGCGAATCTATAACGATAGATTTACCCGCACCTGTTTCACCTGTTAAGACCGTGAAACCATCATTAAAATCAATATCACTTTTTTCGATAACCGCTATGTTTTCAATATGAAGATATTTTAACATCTTTTATCCCACACCAATTATCTTGTTTAATTCTTCGCAAAGCAAAACCGACTGCTCTTCACTTCTTGTTACGACGATAATAGTATCGTCACCCGCAAGTGAGCCGAGCATCATATCACCAAACATATTATCAATAGCAACACATGCACTTGATGCCATTCCGTTATGGCATTTGATAACAACATTATTCAATGCATAATGGGTACTCTTTGCCGAACGGCTCAAAACTTCTGCATAGTGCTCTTCACTATGCTTACCTGTAGCAATATTGTGACCTACTATATAACGGTAATTTCCGTTTTTATCGTGGCCCTTTACAATTTTCAAATCCTTTATATCGCGTGAAACGGTAGACTGTGTAACATTAAATCCCAATGCCACAAGTTCACTTTGAAGGTCTTCTTGAGTTATTATAATCTTATTTTTGATAAGATTGATTATTTGCTCTTGTCTCTTGCCTTTCACCGTAAACACTCCTTCCGTCGGTAAATTTATGCGCTAAAGTTTTATAGAATGAACGCTCATTTATTCTTATAAGTTGAACCGTACTATCACTTTTTTCAACATATATTTCTGTATACGGTTTTACCGGACAAACCTTTCTTCCATCCACCGTTAAGAATATATCTGTGCGTTTTTTAGAAAACGCCTTAAGTTTGATTTCGGTATCTGCGCCTAATATAATCGGTTTAGCCGAAAGTGCATGTGAGCAGATAGGGGTTATACAAACCGCTTCGGCGGTAGGGTCAATTATAGGTCCTCCAGCCGACATTGAATATGCGGTTGAACCCGTAGGGGTTGAAACGATAAGTCCATCCGCACGGTAATTTACAGCATCACCCGAAAGATATGCCGAAACATCTATTATTCGTGAAATAAAACCACTTGTTATAACCGCATCGTTAAGGGCATTGTAGACGCCTAAAACCTTATCGTTTTCCTTTACGGTTATCTTAAGCATAATTCTTTTTTCGATTTTATATTCGCCTGTTTTAAGTTTTGCAAGAAGTCCCAACTCGTTCTGCTCAATATTAGCAAGAAAACCCATTCTGCCTGCATTTATACCAAGTACGGGTTTACCTTCAAGCGCAGCTTTTTTTGCAAAACGGATAATTGTACCATCTCCACCGATTGAAATAATTATATCGGCAACACTGTATAATTCATCCTCACTTATCGGAATATATTTGGGGTTTAAAATATTATCAGGCAAATATGCTTCTATTTGCTGTTCTTTGAGAAAATCGCCGAGTTTCTCTACAGTTTCAACGCAACCGCGTTTATCGAGATTTGGTAAAACTGCAATCTTCATAACTTTCCCACTATCCTTTCAGTTCATTGTACGATGCCTCAACAACATCACTTGCACTAAGTTCACAGGTGCAAACTGCCTCCTCGCTTTTTTCAATAAAGCATAGATATTCAATATTTCCCTCCGGACCCTTAATTGGTGAAAAATCAAGTCCAAGCAGAGAATATTTGTTTTCTTCTAAAAGTCTTTTTATCTTTTCTATTACCTCAATATGTACGCTTTTATCACGCACAACACCCTTTTTGCCTACCTTTTCTTTACCTGCTTCGAATTGAGGTTTTATAAGACAAACTGCCCTTCCTCCAAATTTGAGCAAAGTTCTCATTACAGGAAGTATAAGCGAAAGAGATATAAACGAAACATCAACCGAACAGAAATCCAATTCTTCGGGAATTTGTTCTTTTGTTACGTAACGGAAATTGGTGCGCTCAAGGTTTACTACACGCTCATCACTTCTAAGTTTCCATGCAAGCTGACCATAACCAACATCTATTGCATAAACCTTTTTTGCGCCGTTTTGAAGCATACAGTCGGTAAAACCACCTGTTGAAGCGCCTATATCTGCACAAATACAACCATCAAGACAAATTGGGAAACTCTTCATTGCTTTTTCAAGTTTCAGTCCGCCACGGCTTACATATTTAAGACCGCTTCCTCTGACTTCTATCTTGTCTTCTGGTTTTACAGTGTCTCCTGCTTTATCGCATTTTTGATTATTAACATAAACTATACCCGACATTATAAGTGCTTTTGCCTTTTCTCTGCTTTCAGCAAAACCGCTTTCAACTAAGGCTATATCAAGTCTCGTTTTATTTTGCATTTAATTCTCCGTAATTTTAATAATTGATTGATAATCAAATTCATTCATTTTAATGGCTTCATCAACCTTCATTTGCGGAATAAACTTATTATTAATCGCATATATTTCAAAATTTCCTCTGTATCCTCTTTCATAAAGCCTTGATGCAAAATGCTCGGCAATACCGCCCTTACGTACAGTTTCTTCAAAGAAATAAATCTCCTCAAAATCGCCGGCAAAATCTATCAAAGCATCTTCAATAGGATAAATTTTATTGAGTTTTAAAATATTGAGTTGTTCTCTTTCTTTTTTGGCTTTTAAAGACTCGGCAAATATTCTTCCGTAGGTTATAATAAGTTTTTTAGAACTTCCACTAAAGAAATCGGCTTCTTTACCGCTCGACTTTTTATAAATCGAATCCTCTGCACCTCTCGGATAGCGAACTGCACACATTTCATCATTGTTAGCGCATTTTTGTATCATTTCACGAAGTTCGGCAAAACTTGAGGGAGAATATATATTCATGCCCGGAACACTCGTTAGATAAGCCACATCAAACAAACCTTGATGACTTTCCCCGTCTTCACCTACTATTCCCGCTCTGTCAACAAGAAGTTTAATCGGCAATTGTGCTATTGCAGCATCGTGAATAATCTGGTCATACGCTCTTTGCAAAAACGAGGAATAAACAAGAAAGAACGGTTTCATTCCTCCTGCAGTCAGTCCTGAGCAGAATGTTAAAGCATGTTCTTCTGCTATACCTACATCAAAAATTCTTTCGGGATGCTTTTCGGCAAAACAGTTAAGCCCTGTTCCCGAAGTCATAGCAGCCGTAACCGCAAGAATCTTATCATTCTCATCTGCAAGGGTAGTAAGTGTTTGGCCTGCAATATCTGAATATGTTTTAAAGGACGATGCGGATGCTCCCTCTTTTATATCAAACGGTGATACTCCGTGATAGTTATTGGGGCTTGCTTCGGCATATTCATATCCTTTACCCTTGGTTGTTATTACGTGAACAACACTTGGTCTTGAATATTTTTTTGCAATACCAAATAAGGCCTCCATAGCCTCTACATTATGACCGTCCACAGGGCCTAAATAGTTAAAACCCATAGCAGTGAAAATGTTTTTTCTGTAAATTGCATTTTTTAGCGATTCTTTTATTTTGAAAAGTAATTTATTAAGTTTGTCTCCTATAAGCGGTATTTTGGCAAGAAAATCACTAAGCGCAAATTTAAAGCGGTGATATCGCGGTTTGTTGCGCATTTTTGTAAGGCTTTTTGCAAGAGAACCAACATTTCTTGAAATTGACATCTCATTATCGTTAAGCACGATAATAAAATTACCATTATCGTTGCCCGCATTATTAAGCGCTTCGTATGCCATGCCGCCCGTAAGAGCACCGTCACCTATAACGGCGACACAAGTTCCTTCTTCACCGCTTAACTTCTTTGCCTTATAGATACCGTATGCCGCCGAAACGGAATTACTGCTATGACCTGTTACAAAGGGGTCATGCTTACTCTCGGAAGGGCGCATAAAGCCCGATATACCATCTTTTTTGCGAAGTGTTGAAAACTCTTCAAATCTTCCTGTTAAAAGTTTATGCGTGTAAGATTGATGGCCTACATCAAATATTATAGCATCCTTTGGCGAATCAAAACTTCTGTGGAGTGCAACGGTTAATTCTACAGCACCTAAATTTGATGCAAGATGACCGCCATTTTCAGAAACTGTATTAATGATAGCATTTCTTACTTCGCCGCAGAGTGTTTCTACTTCATTAATATTTAATTTTTTTACATCTTCGGGACCTTTAATACCCTTCAAAAGTTTGTAATCCAATTAAATTAACTTCCCTTTTTAATAATTTCTGTTCAATAAATAATCGGTAATAGCAATTAAATTTGTGCCATCGCCCGAAAACTTTTCTATAATTTCTTTTGCTTCTTCCGAAAGTTTTGATGCAATTTTTCTGCACTCATCAATTCCGTATTTCGAAACAAAGGTAGTTTTATTATTTTTAGCATCACTGCCTATCGGTTTGCCGAGCAATTTTTCATCTCCGATATTATCGAGAATATCATCAATTATCTGAAAGGCAAGACCTACCTTTAAAGCATACTGCCTTGCTAAAGCAACTTCTTCTTTTTCTGCACCGCCGATTATCGCGCCGATTTCACAGGCAGCCGAAAGCAACTCTCCTGTTTTGAGAAGATACATTTGCTCAACTGCCGAAATATCGCAGTTGGTGTTTTCAATGGCAAGGTCAATAACCTGACCACCTATCATACCCGAAAAGCCTGCGTTCTTAGATAAAATACCGATTGCCTTTATTGCTCTTTCGCTATCGGCATTAGAATTTGATGCTACAGTAAAAGCATGTGTTAAAAGTGCATCCCCTGCAAGAAGTGCGATATCTTCCGAAAATTGTTTATGGCAAGAGGGTCTGCCTCTGCGCATATCATCATTATCCATACAGGGTAAATCATCGTGAATAAGCGAATAGGTGTGAATCATTTCGAGTGCAACTGCAAAGGACAAAGCCTCTTTTTCGTTTCCGCCGAAAAGTTTGCAAAACTCTAAAAGCAAGGCCGGTCTTATTCTTTTGCCACCGCCTAAAAAACTATATCGCATAGCATCAACAACCACTGCGTACTTTTCACTTGTTTCGGGTAAAACTTCACTGAATTTTTCTTCAACTGCCTTTGCAGTTTCTTTTAATAATGCCTCAACCATCGTTTTCTTGTGCCTCACTTGTGAGTGAATTTATCTCTATTTGTGCTTCATCCAATGTTTTTTTGCACTCAAGGGAAAGTTTAGTGCCTTTTTTGAACAGTTCAATAGATTCTTCAAGGCTAACTTCTCCCAATTCAAGAGTTTTTACTATCTCTTCAAGTTGTTTTATTTTCTCTTCAAATTTCAAGGTTTATTTCTCCTTTATTTGTGTGACAACGCAATTTACAACGCCATCACTAAGGGTTATATCAATATTATCATTAGTTTCAACATCGTTTACGCTTTTAATTACTTTTTCTCCCTTATTAGCAACAGCATAGCCACGGCTAAGCACCTTAAGAGGCGAAAGTGAATCAAGCCTTGATACCAAAACAGAAAATTCATTTTGGTAACCAGAAAAGCTCTTATCTAATAAAACCGAAAGTTTATCGGATAGCAAATCAAGTTCTTCGAAGCGTTTACCTACAATCTCATCCTTTGGTTTTTTAAAAAACCGAGAGGATACCGCACTTTCGAGTCTTAATTTACAAAGATTATATTTAGATTCAAGTGCAACTTTAATACTGTGTTGCGCCTTCTCTATAAATACTTTTAATTCCGTCATATCCGGAACTGCAAGTTCTGCCGCCGCCGAAGGTGTAGGTGCCCTAAGGTCGCTTACAAAATCGCATATAGTGAAATCGGTTTCGTGACCTACCGCTGAGATAACAGGAATCGGCGATTCATAAATTTTACGGGCAAGTTCTTCGCTATTAAACGCCCATAAATCTTCAATAGAGCCACCGCCTCTGCCTATGATTATAACATCGGCTTCGCCGCTCTCATAAACCTTATCAAGAGCCAAAAGCATTTCAGGAACCGCAAGCTCACCCTGAACGGATACCGGACACATAAGCACTTTTGCTATAGGATATCTCCT
>JAZUMI010000029.1:0-9720 GCA_045603505.1 Acutalibacteraceae bacterium | reverse complement strand
CTATCAGAAGGTGATATTCTTCTTTGCGGCCACACACATATTCCTAAATGCGAAAATTTTGGCACCTTCACCTATCTTAATCCCGGTTCGGTTTCTATACCAAAGGAAAACTCTCCGCACAGTTATATTACATTTGATGGTGAAAAATTCTTATGGAAAGACCTTGAAAACGGTGAAGTTTATATGGAATATAATATTTAAAAAATTAAACGGCTCGGTTTTCCGAGCCGTTTTTTTATCTTTCTTTTCCTAAATAGAATATTGCAAGTGTTCCGGGGCCTGCATGGGAAGCGATTACAGGGTCTAACAAATTATAAACAAAATTCTTAACCCCATACTTTTTCTTAACGATTTCGGCAAGAAGCTTTGCATCTTCTTCACAGTCACCATGAACAATATAAACTGCATCCTGATTTTTTATATCAATGGCATTTCCTTCAATGGAATTTGCAAGGCCTTCAATAGCGGCTTTTCTTCCTCTAACTTTACTTTGAACATAAAGCTTTCCGTCATCAGCCATATGAAGCATCGGCTTAATTCCGAGAGCCGCACCCATAACGGCACTTGTGGCGGAAATTCGGCCACCACGTTTTAGGAAGAAAAGGTCATCAATAGTAAACTTGTGGCAAATATTGAGTTTGTTGTTCTCAACCCACTCGGCAACCTCTTCCATTGTTTTGCCTTCATTTTTAAGTTTAACTGCATAATGAACAAGTAGTCCCTGTCCCATAGAGGCACAAAGAGTATCAACAACTATGATTTTTCTTTCGGGGAAAAGTTCGCTATAATCTTCGGCGGCGAGTCTTACATTTTGGTAGGTTCCTGAAAGTCCCGAAGAGAATGAAAGCACAAGTGCATCCTCCCCTGCCTCTAAAACGGGTTTAATTGTTTTATCGCAATCCTCACGACTTGCAAGTGAGGTTGTGATTTTTTCTTTTTCACGAAGGCGCGCATAAACGGTTGAGAAATCGGTTTTCTCGCCCTTGATATAACTATCATAATCGATTTCACCCATTCTGTATTTTAGCGACATTATCTCAACACCATACTCGGCTATTTGCGAATCGGTAAGATTTGCGCAGGAATCGGTAATAATTTTGTAGCTCATAAAAAATTCTCCTTTTGTGCCTTTTCGGCAACGTTTACATTTTACACCTGTCGCCGCTAATAGTCACTCTATATTTAATCTATATTCTCTATTAATAAAGAACTCACGGTAGAGAAGATTTTTTCTTCTCTACCGTGAGTAGAAAGCCTTTTAAATAAAGGGTTTTAAAGCCTTGTCAAAAGCAATTGTTAGCGGTTTATATAAAATCAGTGTGATTAAAAAATTCCCGCCTGCATGCAATAAATCAAACCATAAGCCATTAACAATATAGGTTATACCCCCTGCAAAGCCGAGAGTAAAGAAGTAAGGAATGGCACAAAGGCTACCAAAAACAAGGCCGAACACACCCGAAATTATGGCATATATTATCGCGTTATTGGCTCTTCTTAGCAAACAAATTGCTATGCAAAGAATTGCCCAAACATATAAGTAATTTACAACCCATATATGAAGTCCATAGGTTAAAATTTCGCACAAAACAAATATGTAAACACTGGATAGTGCTTTAAAAGAGAATTTTCTTGCTATGATAATTATAAGAAGTGATACTATTTCTATATTAGGTAGACTTGCCATTATTACCTGTGATACATACATAAGACCGCCAAAAAGGGCAAGAAGTATCACTAAAAACAGTTTTTTAAGCCGGGGTGTGAACGATTTGGAATTCATCGCCGTTATCCACCACTATTTCGTTTATTCCAACCATAGCCGATTTCCCGTTTTCATAAACGCACCACCAGGCTTTATCCTCATTATAGTCAGCACGAACACCGTCTATATAGCTATAAAAGCCTGTTTTATATTCTTCTTCATTTACAAGTTTTTGCTCAAATAAAACCTCACCGAGAAACTTTTTATCGGTTTCGAGTTCTAATTTTTTCTCTTCGCCATCTTTGAACTTTATTGTAACTGTGATTTTATTAAGTTGTACTTGTTCGCTCACATTAGTACCAGACGAAGGCTCAGATGATGTTGCGGCTTTACCGCATCCGCAACAAAGTGATACTAACATAACCACCGCAACAAATAACGCAACTATTCTTTTTGTTTTCATAAAAAAACTCCTTTGTATTGAATTGTAAATCGTTCAATACAAAGGAATCTAAATATATAACAATACTGCTTGTTTTCAATACAAAACCGCTCTATCGTTGCATATCGCCAATTACTCGTGGCCCCTGCACTGAACAGTCTGCGGCGAGTATTCCGACTTATTGCTTCATTGAATATTGTGCGATATATTCAAAACGATGCTTTTGCCTTCCCATTTTCACAGTGACATAATAAAAGCATCCCGCAAATTACGGCGACGAGTTCGCAGAGGATTTGCACCTCTATTCCAGTTTAAACCTTGACACCTCAAGGTACCGCAAACCATATTTAAATTTACAAATAAATTTTATCACTCTTTTTAAGTGTTGTCAACATTCATTTGTTCTAAAGCACGGGAATGCTCTTCCCATTCTTCCATAAGTGTTAGCAACTTCTCATCCAAACTTTCAAGTTCTCTCGAAAGCTCTTCGAGAAGCGTATAATCGCTCATATTTTCTTCACTCGAAAGTTCCGTTTTTATGCTTTCAATTTTTTGCTCGGTTTGTTCAATTTGAGATTCGCATTTTTTGAGAGCTTTTTCACGTTTTGCCTTTTCTTTAAACGGAGTTGTAAAGGTTTTCTTGCTCTTCGCCACGCTTTTTTCCTTGTTTTCAGGTTCATTAACAACGCTTTTCTCGTTTGCAATATACTGCTCGTATCCATACGGGAAAAGAGTTGTTTTTCCGCCCTCAAAATGAAGTATTTTATCGGCTATTAGCTTAATAAAATATCTATCATGAGAAACAAAAATCAAGGTTCCCTCATAGGTGCTTAAAATCTCTTCAAGAGTTTCCTTTCCTACTATGTCCATATGATTAGTAGGCTCATCGAGAATTAAGAAGTTAGGCTTTTTAATGAATATTTTACAAAGTGCTAATCGAACACGCTCTCCACCTGACAACACATCGATTTGCTTAAAGACATCCTCACCTGTGAACATAAAAGCACCAAGCACGCTTCTTGCCTCAAAATCGGTATAATGTGGAAATGCAAGGAGGAAATCCTCAAGAATAGTGTTTTTAGAGGAATAGTGTGCCATTTGTTGGTCGAAATAACCTATTTGCACCCTTGGTCCAAACTTATATGTTCCCGAGATAGCAGGAACAATATTCATAAGTGTTTTAATAAAGGTGGATTTGCCGAGCCCGTTTCCGCCGACAATGCCAATTCTATCCCCTCGCTTAACATCAAGGTTCACCTTTGATAAAACCTTATCAAAGCCAATTTCAAGTTCTTCGACACTTAAAACATCTTTAACGCCCAAATCATTGGGAGTGATATTAACCTTAAAGGTGCGAAGGTCGTACTGTTCAGGAGAAGCAAGTTCGCCCATTCTTTCGATTTGTTTTAGCTTTGACTGTGCCATAGCCGCCTTGGTTGCCTTATATCTAAATTTTTCAACAACCTCTTCAAGCCGTTTTATTTCTTTTTTATGGCTTTCATATTCCCGAAGTTGTTGCTCACGAAGCAGCTTTTTATTTGCCGTAAATTCGGTATAGTTGCCAACATACTTATATGTTTTTCCATGTTCAATTTCATAAATAGTATTTACAACATTATCAAGGAACATTCTATCGTGAGATACAACGGCGAATGCCTTTTTATAGCCTTTTAAATATTCTTCAAGCCATTCTACCGCTTTTATATCGAGGTGGTTTGTAGGCTCATCGAGTAAAAGAATATCAGGTTTTGATAAAAGCAATTTAAGAAAAGCAATTTTAGTGCGTTGACCGCCCGAAAACTCGCAAACAGGACGCAATTTTTCTTCTTCGCTAAACCCAAAAGATTTTATTGCCGCCTCATATTCACGCTCAAAATAAAAACCGCCGAGGTTAGTGAATAAATCTAAAAGCAAAGTATATTTCTTGATATTCTCTTCGGTTTGATTTCTTTCCATTTCGGCTTGCGCTTCTTCCATTTGTGCCTTAACATCTAAAATCTCACTATAAGCAGAGCGTACCTCTTCGAGTAATGTTTTACTTTCATCGGTAAAAGTCATTTGAGAAAGCATACTAACAGTGGGTTTACCCGAAACTGCAAAGAAAGTATCCATATCGCTATCCTTTTTTACGATATCATATTCCCCTGCTATCAGTTTAAGCAAAGTGGTTTTTCCGCAACCGTTTCTTCCAACAATGCCTATTTTACTTTTATCGTTAATCTCTATATTAACTTCACTTAAAATCGGCTCGCCCGAAAGTTCAACCACACCGTTTTGAATTTTAAGCTGCAAAAAAATCACCTACCTTTTAGTAAATTCGGGGTTGCCATTAGGCAACCCCGAATTATTAATTATTTATCGCGCTTTTTGAAGCCACGGCGTTTTTTATCGTCCTTTTTAGGAGCCTCATCGGCATCATCCTCAACAACTGCACCGTTAACCTCAACAAGAGCATCTCTTCTCGAAAGGTTAATTCTACCCTGGTCATCAATTTCGGTTACCTTAACGAGAACCTGGTCGCCAACTGTTACAACATCTTCAACCTTTTCAACCCTCTTAACATCAAGCTTAGAGATATGAACGAGGCCTTCTTTTCCGGGTGCGATTTCAACGAAAGCACCAAATGTCATAAGGCGGGTTACCTTACCGCTATAAATAGCGCCAACCTCGGGGTCGTTAGCAATAAGCTCGATAATCGAAACAGCCTGCTTTGCCTTATCGATATCAAGACCTGAAACAAATACTTGTCCATCCTCTTCGATATTGATAGTACAGTCACACTGTTCTTGAATAGACTGAATAACCTTACCCTGCTTACCGATAACATCACCGATTTTTTCGGGGTTAATCTTAAGGGTGAGCATCTTAGGAGCATATTTAGAAAGCTCTTCTCTCGGCTCGGCAATACACTTGAGCATTACTTCATCAAGGATATATTCACGAGCCTTCTTGGTTTTAGCGAAGGCTTCTTTAATAATTTCAGGTGTTAAACCGTGAACCTTTAAGTCCATCTGAATAGCGGTGATACCGTTATGAGTACCTGCTACCTTAAAGTCCATATCGCCATAGAAATCTTCAAGACCTTGGATATCAACCATAGTCATAAAGTCACCGTAAACGCCCTCATCGCCTGTGATAAGACCACAAGAAATACCTGCAACGGGAGCTTTAATCGGAACACCTGCAGCCATAAGAGCAAGTGTTGAACCGCAAATTGAGCCCTGTGAAGTTGAACCGTTTGAAGAAAGAACTTCAGATACAACACGAACTGCATACGGGAAGTCTTCAACGCTTGGTATAACAGGTGCCAAAGCACGCTCAGCGAGTGCACCGTGACCGATTTCACGTCTACCAGGACCACGGGAAGGCTTGGTTTCGCCAACTGAATATGACGGGAAGTTATAGTGGTGGATATAACGCTTTGAGGTTTCTTCATCAAGTCCGTCAAGCTTTTGAGCCTCACTAACTGGAGCTAATGTTGCGATAGAGAGAACCTGAGTTTGACCACGAGTGAACATACCCGAGCCGTGAACACGGGGTAGCAAATCAACCTTTGCATCGAGAGGACGGATTTCATCAATACCTCTTCCATCAACACGCTTCTTTTCATTCTTGAGCCAATTTCTAACAACGTGCTTTTGGATGAGATATAAAATCTCATCGATTTTGCCTTCGTTGCCTTCGAATTGAGCATCATATTTCTCGTGAAGTGCATTGCTTATAGGAAGTAAAGCCGCATCACGAACTAATTTATCATCGGTATCAAGAGCCTTCTTAACATCTTCGATGCAGAAGTTTTCCATCTCCTCGAAAATAACGGGGTCTGGGTCACTTGTTTCAAACTCGAATTTCGGTTTGCCAATTTCAGCAACAATACTATTGATGAACTTAACAACCTCTTTATTTACCTCGTGACCTGCCATAATGCAATCAAACATAAGGTCATCGGGGATTTCATTACCGCCTGCCTCAATCATAGCTACTAAATCAGCAGTTGAGGAAACAGTTAAGGTAAGCTCACTTTGTGCTCTCTGTTCAAGTGTTGGGTTGATAACGATTTCACCGTCAACAAGGCCAACAAACACGCTTGAAATCGGGCCAGCCCAAGAAATATCGGAAATTGCGATAGCTGTTGAAACACCGATAGCTGCTGCTACTTCAGGTGAGCAATCGGGGTCTACCGACATAACGGTTGCAACAACCGAGCAGTCATTACGCATATCCTTAGGGAAAAGCGGACGGATAGGACGGTCAATACAACGTGAAGCAAGAATTGCTTTATCGGTTGCTCTACCCTCTCTCTTTTGGAAAGAGCCGGGGAAACGACCTACAGAATACATTTTCTCTTCATAATCTACCGAAAGGGGGAAGAAATCAACGCCCTCTCTTGGCTTTGCCGAAGCAGTTACAGTACATAAAACCTTGGTTTCACCATAGGTTGCCATAACAGCGGCATTTGCAAGCTGAGCCATCATACCTGTTTCAAGCTTTAAGGGTCTGCCTGCAAGTGTGGTTTCATAAACCTTGTAGTTTTCGAACATACTAATTCTCTCCTTTTCTCTCGAGATTCTTCGGTTAGCAATAAATCCAAACTCCGAATTTTTCAGAGGCTCGATTTACCGCTAATGCTCGAAAAATCTCATAAATTTTCTTTTTTATTTACAACAAGGCATATCGGAAATAACCGATATGCCTTGAATGTAACAAATTACTTACGAAGACCGAGCTTCTTAATAAGTGCACGATATCTCTCAATATCAACCTTCTGTAAATAAGCAAGAAGGTTTCTTCTGTGACCAACCATCTTAAGAAGACCTCGGCGAGAATGATGGTCCTTCGCGTTAATCTTAAGGTGAGCATTAAGCTCATCAATACGGGTGGTGAGAAGAGCTACCTGAACTTCAGGAGAACCTGTATCTCCCTCGTGAGTAGCATATTCAGCCATTACCTGCTGCTTCTTTTCCTTAGTCATACTCTTTCACTCCTTTTATTATTTATCGCTATCCCAAGCCAAAGGCCACGAGTGTTCCCATAAGGGCAGACGCCAAAGGCATAGAACACGACCTTAGTATTATACTACAAAAGATTTGATTTGTAAAGCATTTTTTAAAATTTATTCGTGAATATCAATAGCAAGTACAATTTCATCAAATTCACGTAATTCCTTAAGGAAATCGCCCTTTGCGGTTTTGAAATCAATTTCCATTCCGACATTGCCCTGCACACCGCTTTTTGCAGGGATAAGGCGATATGCAACATCTGAAGAATATCTGTCTTCTATTTTATCTACTACTTCGTTAATTTTATTAACATCCGAAATCTCAATATAAACGTAGAGATGCTGCTTTCTGCTTCGTTCAAAACGGGCAAGAAAAACAATTGAAATTAAGAGTAACGCAGTAATAACTATCGCACCTGTATAAAAACCGTAACCTAAAGCAATGCCTATAGTTGCAGTTGTCCATACACCTGCAGCAGTTGTAAGACCTGTTATAGTATGGTCATGACGGAGTATTATCATACCTGCACCAAGGAAACCTATTCCTGATATTACCTGTGCAGAAATTCTAAATGGGTCACCCGCCATAGCAGAATAGTTATTAACGAAAATCCCTGTCATAGAAGTAAGCGTCGAACCAAGACAAACAACAATATGGGTTCTCATACCTGCAACACGGCCATGACGCGCTCTTTCCGCACCTATAAGTGCACCGATAATAACGGCTAAAATGCATCTTAAAAACATTTCAAATGTAAAACTCATTTTCCTTCCCCCTAAAATAAATTATATTATACATAATATATTATAAATTGTCAATTATAACAACGCACTGTTTCAATATATATATATATATGAAAAAAGAACGAAGCGAAAACTTCGTTCTTTTTTGTCTCTCTTGTACGAAAAAGAACTGGGTAAAACCGAGATTTTCAATTAACATTTCGTAAGTTTTAAAAGCGTTTCCCCTTTGGCAACATATTCTGTAGCAATTTTTTTAATCCTATCCTGACCAAAATTATAACGGTCATATATACCAACGGTAGGCATTCCGATTTTAGTTGCAGTTTCAATTGCAATAAGCGAATCTTCAAACATCCATATTTCTTTGATTTCGGCACCTAAAAATTCAGCCGCTTGCAAAAAAACATCAGGTTCATCCTTGCCTTTACCGATCGTTCCGCAGGAAAACACCTTCAAAAAATACTTTTCAATATCGCAATGCTTCATCGCTACGTCGATAAGTTCCGGCGCAGTTGCTGATGCAATGCACATTTTGACACCTTTATTTTTGCAGTATTCCAAAAACTCTCTGACACCGCTTTTTAATTTAACACTGTTGGCATAAAAGTCATTCATAATGGTGTTTGCTAGTGCCAACAATTCTTCTCCGCTTTCTCCTAGTTTGTAATTGTTGTGAATTAAAAGCATTGCGTCTTTCAAAGTAAGTGTGCGTACTTTTTTATCGTCTTCAAGACTTGGAGCAAAGGATTTATCGTTCAAATATTTATCGCCAAAGGTTGTCCACAAAACATCCCAAAGCATTAATGAATCAACCAATGTCCCATCCATATCAAAAATCGCTGCTTTAATATTCATATCATCACCGCCTTGGGTGTATTATAGCATAAAAGCGGTGGAGCCGCAATAATTATTCATTATTCATCAGCGAACAAAGTGAGCGGCTTCATTTTTCATTATTCATTCGAAAATCCGTTCTTTACTTAATGAATAATGAATGATGAAAAATGAATAGTGAATAATACAAACGAAAATGCGTCCACTTTCGTGAACGGATTTTCGTTTGGGTAGTTTGAACTTAATGACACGAATAAAATGTGCCTGAAAACCAAGATTTATTTATTAATTTTCCACTCACTTCTTAAAATACCGTAGTCTGCTATATCAACAAATTTACCTGTTGAGGTTTTAAAATATTCTCGTTTAGTTCCCTCGTAAGTCATACCACATTTTTGAGCGACCTTACCCGAACCAGGATTTTCAACAGCATGAGATATGCCCACACGATTAACACCTATTTCAGAAAACAGATAATCAATAACTACTTTTGCTGCCTCTGACATAAATCCTTTATTCCAATAAGAATAACCCAAACAATAACCAAGTTCAGCATATTCGCACTTATCACTGATTCGAACAACACTTATTGAACCAATTGCTTTTTCGTCAAATTGAATAACCCAATTATATGTTTTTATATTGTCATATGCTCCAACCCAACCCTCTAATAATTGCCTTGTCGCATCTGCTGATTCGTGTGGTTGCCAAGTCAAAAAACGAGTTACTTTTTGATCGTTTGCCCAGTTAAAAAACATATCATTAGCATCATCAACCGTAAATCTGCGTAAAACTAATCTATCAGTATATAAATTTTGTGTGCCTTTGTGTGTTAGCATTTATCATCACCGCCTTGGGTGTATTATAGCATAAAAAAGGCGGCGGTGCAAGGAAAAGTGAAGTATCGGCTTCGCCGAAGTGAAGTTATGGCTTTTGCCATAGTGAAGTATTGTGCTTCGCACAAAGTGAAGTTAAGTGTGCCACCAACGCCCGCAGGCA
>JAZUMI010000028.1:0-5245 GCA_045603505.1 Acutalibacteraceae bacterium | reverse complement strand
ACAATTAAAAGTGTCCATAAAACGAATGATGATAAAAATATAATTCCCTTTAAAAGCTTTTTACTTTTCATTTTACCGCCTCCGTGCAAACAATAGCAAAAAGAACTGTGAATGTAAAGCAAAAATCGGTAAAATCTATGCTACTTTTCGTATCAAAAGAAAAAAGCCGTGAAAAACACGGCTTTTTATTTATATTGCTTTTTTCTTCTCCAATTTTGACATTGTTATAAAATATGTAATAAGTAACGTTATTATCGAAAGCATCCATCCGATAGGCCAAACGGTATACAGGAAGGTTAGATTTGGATAAAGTGGGAAAATTGCATAAACCCATATAAATCGCAATACGCACATATATACAAAGGTAGCTATGGTTGGAATAATCGGCTTTCCCATTCCTCTGAGTGTTCCGCCAAACACATCGTTGATGCCGCAAATGAAATATGTGCTCGATATGATAATCATTTTTTGACAAGAGAACTCTATAACCGATGGGTTTGAAGACATAATCAACGATAGTTCTTTCGAGAAAATAGCCGAAAGTGAACCGAAGGTAGCACCAAATGCGGTTGTTATCAGTACCGCACTAATGAGAGTTTTCTTTATTCGTTTTATATTTCCTGCACCCATATTTTGAGCAACATAGGGTGCGACAGCAAGAGAGGGAGCATAGGAAATTTGATATAAGATTCCATCAAATTGGTTTGCAATGGCAATTCCGGTTGTTGCGGCTTCGCCGAAACTGTTAACGGCAGTGGTAATCACAACATTTGCCAATGAATATAACGCACTTTGAAGACCCGCAGGAATACCAATATGCAGCATAGCCTTTAACTCAGTAAAATCAATCTTTATTTCTCTTAAATTAACATTAACAATATTTTGTAGTTTTAACAATGTGAACAGTGATAAGCCACAAGCAAGTATATTTGAAATAATTGTTGCAAGAGCAACTCCCTCGACATCTACATTGAAAACGGAGACAAATAAAACTGTTAATAAAGCCTTGATAATTCCGCCGATTATTAAAAAATACATTGGCCTCTTTGTATCTCCGATTGCACGTAATATAGAAGCACAAAAATTATAAAGCATCATTATCGGCACGCCATAGAAATATATTTTGAAATATTTCGTTGCCTGTGGCAAAAGACCGATAGGACAGTTTGTCATTTTAAGAAAGGTTTCTGCAAATGTTACACCTATAAGAGTCAACACCAATCCTCCGATAATTGAAAAAAGAAGTGCGGTCATTACTGTTCTATCGGCTTGTACCTTATCCCCAGAGCCTACTCTTTGAGCAACGACTACATTAGCACCTGCCGATATTCCTATAAGCAGGCTCGTGCATAATACTATCAAACTTCCACAGGCACCAACTGCGCCAACCGCCTTATCATCGGAAAAGAAGCGAAGCACCGTCATATCGGTAACATTGAATAACGACTGCATAACATTCATTATCATAATGGGTATTGTCATTGAAAGAAGGCCTTTGGTTATAGAACCCGAAAGCATATTAACTGTCTTTGATTCCATTTTTTCACATCACCACTTTTATAATTAAAGCAAGGTTTAACCAAATGAATTATATCAATTAATCTTATAAAAATATATGTTTTTTCATATATACTCTTGCACAAAACATAGATTTAGAATATATTATTATTGGTGATGATATGAATTATATTATTAATCGTATAGAAAACAATGTTCCGAACCACAAGCACAAGGATTACGAAATTATTATTTACACTAAAGGGAGTGGCATCGTTACAATAGGTAACCAAAATTTCAACGTGTCTCCCGGGAAAATAGTTATTGTTCCTCCGGGACACATTCATTCTAGTTCAAATGCCACTGAAAATTTTGAAAGAATTTATATCATGGGTGATTTCAGCCAATTCATTTTACCTGACTTGCCAACATTAATCTTGGATAATCCCGAAAAAGAGGGCTTATCGTTAGCAACAATGATATACAATAATAGATATGCCGACCAAGAATATATCACCGCCCTAATAAATGCTTTTTTGCATTTTTTACTTCAAAACATAAAATTAGATGATAAAATCTACTTAACGGTTAAGAATATTTCGGAATACATAATCTCTAATTTTCACGACTATGATATAAATCTTCATACACTTCTTGAAAGTAGTGGATATGCAGAAGATTATATTCGCTCACAATTCAAAAAAATCACGAACCAAACACCGATAGAGTTTTTAACCAAAATCAGAATAAACCACGCAAGGTATCTGATAGACATTTATAAAAATTCCTATTCTATGACCGAGATAGCAGAAAAATGCGGATTCGACGATTATGCTTATTTTTCGAGGAGATTTAAGCAAATAACAGGCGTTTCACCTAAAAAATATATGTCAGGGAATTAGTTAGCAAAAAGCAATGTATTATAATAAAAAAGCCGTGAATATCACGGCTTTTCTTTTATAATGTTTATACGGTAATTGAATTTACTGTATATTTATTTGGCACATTTTCATCGTAGTTAGTGCTG
Source organism: Acutalibacteraceae bacterium (assembly GCA_045603505.1). GTDB lineage: Bacteria > Bacillota > Clostridia > Oscillospirales > Acutalibacteraceae > UBA737. The sequence continues at coordinate 2,721 of JAZUMI010000028.1, read as the reverse complement.
CATTATGTGTCTCAGGCGTTACCCCTGCGCAGCAAGCTGCATCAACATATATATTTTTTTCAGGGAAATTTGCCTTTAAAATCAGAGCGTTTGACACAACGCAAATATCGGTACAAAGTCCGATAAGTGTAATGTCAAAATCCTCTTCCCCCACAACCTTTCTAATAAGGTTGGGAAGCTCCACCGAGCCGAATGTAAGTTTTTCCACTATTGTAAAATCCTTGCCCTCAAGTGCCTTTGCTATGTTGCGGTCAAGTTCCCAGCCATCAGTCCCCTTAATGCAATGCGGAACCGGTAGTTTGTCCGCTTCCGCATTCCCCATATATTTTTCAAAATGGGTATCGAATGTCACAAAAATATACCCGCCGAACTCCTTGATTTTCTTTGCCGCATTATCCACCATAGCAACCGCCTCAGTAGTTCCAAGTGCCCCATCAACAAAGTCCTTTTGAATATCAACAACAATTAGTATATGTTTCATAATATCACCGCCACTTGTGTATTATATGCTTGTGTCAAATTGGGAACAAATCAACCCTTGGCTCCCTCTGACGAGGGAGCTGTCAGTGAAGCTGACTGAGGGAGAGAAACTACCCCTCCGTCACGGCAACGCCGTGCCACCTCCCCTGACAAGTGGAGGCTCTCGTTTTGGACTTGTCGAAGTCATTTTCACAAGTTCAAAATTCCGCATGACAACAAGCATTTTCTTGTATTTAATATAACATTTTTAATTATGATTTTCAAGTTATATGTATGCAAATAGAGTTATCCCGAAATTACGGGATAACTCTATTTTTGATGGTATGACAAAAATCATACCGACACATTGAAAATCATACCAAAGAAAATACAGTTAAATACTTTGTCTTTAAGCAGAAAAAACGCCGAAAGTATGACGGCTATTCCTGCCTTACCTTACTCTTTTAAAAAATATTTATATTAAAACGGGGTATAGGATCACAAAAGGCACATGAGAGAAATATTAAATATTATTTGCGTTTATATGTTGCACGATATCCAATCCATGCATCATTTTTAGAGTCATAATACTTGAAAGCAGTAAAATTCCCCGTTATGCAATTGAAACTGTATTGATATTCCATAATTTTTGGCACGCTGTTTGCACTGTTAGTATAATACATAGAATATACTCCTGTTCCACTGTTGATGGTATGAAGTGTGTTTACGGTTCCATTTTCTTCATCAAATGTCAATGACAATGTATATTTTTCATTTCCATCCTCATATACAAACGTTCCTTCTGCCGCGGAATAATCACAATCAATATCTGTTACAAGCAAACAGGCAGTGCCAAAATCGGCTATATCTTCATCAAGCGAATCTACTATTTCCCAGCCCTTTTCTGAATCAAATTCAAGAGGTATATATCCTTTTATGTTAGTTAAAGAGCATGTTAGAGTTACATTGACATTAGCATTGATCCCATTTTCGTTTAAATCGCTTTGACTCTCAACAATAGTGAAATCCACATCTGATAAATCTCCATACCAATCAGTGGAGTCACGGAATTTGTAATTTGTATTGTTTAAATAGTATTGCTCTTGATTCCACTCCTCTAAAACCATTTGTGTTTCTGGTGCTTTTATCGGAGTTATATTCTTGCTTTCTAATACAGAATCATCAAGGATCCATCCACCCTCATCATAGTAGTGGTACAACAATTTATATGTATTGCTAATTTGAAAATAGTCATTTTTTACTATCACGTCATAGTATACAATATCTTCTTTGTTATCAAGATTTGTCTGCCTTTTTATTAAATTTGATTCGACCTGGTATGGTGAATCATTTACAAATTCCGAGTCGAAGCAATTTTGCAAATCAATATTGTTAACTAAATTCTCTATATCTAAATCCATAGTATCTTTTGGTGTTCCATTTTGTTTTTCACACGCAGACAAACAGAAAAGCATACAAATAGCAAACAATAATGAGGTTATTTTTTTAAACATTTTCAAAAGACTCCCTATTAAAATAATAATATTAACCGATATTGGTTAATATTATTATATACCATAATCGGTTAATATGTCAATAGGGAGGATTGATGTTTTATGATTTCCTATGACAGATTGTGGCAAACTATGAAAGAAAAAGGCGTTACTCAATATACACTAATTAAAAAATACAATATCAGTCCAGCACAAATTACACGATTAAAGAGAAACGAAAGCGTAAGCACACATACGATAGAAGTGTTTTGTAAAATTTTAAAATGTAACGTTGAAGATATTATGCAATATACAGATGATGAAAATATATAAAAAGCAGGGAGCTAATCCCTGCTTTCGTTTTGTCCCTATTGTAGCACAAGCATAGCATAAAAGCTGTAATAAATCAATGCGACGCATTGTATGTATAATTCGTGGGAAGCCACACCGTTTCTTTTATCTCTTCTCTCTTATCTTTTATCTGGAAAAGTCACACATTTTGGAGAAGAGCGAAAAGTGAAGAGAAAATAGTGAAAAGTACAAAAAGAAAAAGCCACACAATGTGTGACTTTTCTTTTTGGCGCCTTAAGTAGGACTCGAACCTACGACCCTGCGGTTAACAGCCGCATGCTCTACCGACTGAGCTATTAAGGCAAAAGTGTTGGCATCTACTTATTTTCCCGGGCAGCTTCCCGCCAAGTATCTTCAGCGCAAGTGAGCTTAACTTCCGTGTTCGGAATGGGAACGGGTGGACCCTCACCGCAATCAA
>JAZUMI010000027.1:0-26145 GCA_045603505.1 Acutalibacteraceae bacterium | reverse complement strand
TTGGGGGGGGGGGGGGGGGGGAAGCCCCCCCAACCAAAAAGGAAACGGGAGTTTTTTGTATAGAGAGGGTTGTAGGTTTTAGTTCTAATTTAAAGAGAGCGAGCGTGAGGGAAGAGCGTAGCTCTTCGCTCACCCGAGCGCCGTTTCTTTGGTTACTTTCTTTGCGGCACCAAAGAAAGTAAATAAATTGTAACGATTTTTTCATTCCCGTGTCACGTTTTTTTCATTCCCGTGTCACGATTTTTTCATTCCGTGTCACGTTTTTTTCACTCCTATGTCACGATTTTTTCATTCGGTCCGTGTCAAATCGAGCCGATGGAAAATAATGAAAAATTTTGATTTTTTTTCATTTTATCTTACTTAAGTATAGGAGGTGATGTAATGTGTCAAAATCACAAGATAGATTATTTGAAGCTTTAAACTATGGAGGGGGATAGAAAGCTAAATTGACAACTAAGCAATATTTAGTTTATTCTTATCTTATGTCAATTTCAAAGTGGGATGCTTAGGATAAAGAATAGCATTATTATGTTTATAAGAATTCTTTTGTTATTAAGGAGGCTTGCAAATTAATTAATATTACTTAGCCAACTTGGAGAACTGCGATTGCTAAATTAAAAACAGAGGGGTATATATAGGAATATGAACGATATTATATTATAGAAATTCCTAATACTTATGCTCCATTGGATATAAATTTAATTAAGTTTCTTCTACCTTTTGGCGGCGCTATAAAGAATGGTGGTAATATTATTAGTGTTTACTCGGTAATTTATCGTTATTGGAAGTATTCAGAAGATAATGGGCAAGTATGTGAAATAACTATAAATTAGTTAAAAAAATTATTTTAGGCAAGAAGAGAAGACTCAATTACTTTTGCTTATAAGTTAATGATAAATCTTTTTGAATTTTATGGATTGATTAAAATTTAGAGAATTGGTAGACAATTTTCTGGACAACCTTATACTGGATACGTAATTCAGTACGTTAATTTAAAATTGCCGAATTAGGTGGATTTAGATGAGAGTGGGCCAGATAATATTGAAGATATTTTAAAAGCATTGGGAGTAGATTAAATTTGTTATTTTAAGTGACTTTTAAATTAAGGGGGTGTATCTAAATGGACTTTGAAATTAAGTTAAACTGCGAAAACGAAAAAATTCTCGAACGTCAATTCTACAAACAACGCTTCAAAGACCTTGGTGAAGTTCCTTTTCGTTCTGGAATTTTCTTTTTAAAGTTTCCAAACGGCAAGTCCTATTTGGGAACTGCCGAGAACCTGCGCTTTCGACTGCGTCAAATCTTTATGGACTTATTTCCAAAACCACAAACCATTGCAAGCCGGCGCAGGAACGGACAGAATCCTTATAAAGAAAGGTGGATGGAGAAAGCAAGGGAAGATAATCCGGGGCTTTAGAACTATAAGGACTTGGAAATAAGGTGTATGGTTTGTAGCGTTCCGGCGCAACAAAAGAAAAGAATTTTGGGAGAAATGGAGTAGGAAGAACGTTTACTTTACTATAATTAAAGAAAAGTGTTGCTTCTTCTCTTTGTTGCTGCCGGCTTCGCAAAGTAGAGGGGCTTCGTTACTTAAAGTAATGGGTGGCGGCGAAACGTAAAATTGGGAGAAGATTTTGAACTTAAAAATTTTCTTAAGTTCCTTTAAGTTGTGCGTTGCGGCGAAAGGTAAGGTTAAAGAAGGTATGAAAAATTTTGAGAAAAGTTCTTCTCTCAATTACATATCTACTGAAAGTTAGGAGGGAAAAACCCTAAACTAAAATAACTGCGTTTTAGGAGAAACTCAAAGTGTTTAAAGAGGGAGGGTTAAATCCTACTTAAAAATAAGGGAGAAGAAAAGAAAAGGAAGTTAAAGAGGGGGTTGAAAAAGGAACGAAAGGAACGAAAGGAACGAAAGGAAAGGGGAAGGTTAAAAAGGAAAGTTAAGGGTAGCGGCGAGAAACGAAAGAAAAAAAAGTTAAGGGGAGAAAGAGAGGGAACGAAAGAAAAGGAACTAAAAGGGAAGAAGGAAAAAATTAAAGGGGCTGTGTAAAAGCCTTGTAGCTGTTGGTAATTAAGGGGGTCTAAGGAAAACTTAAAGGGGGCTGTGTAAAAGCCTACAAAAAGTAATTGTAATAGGGGGTGTGAGGAAAAATGGTAGTCTACCTGTACTCAGTAAACATATAGGGGGTCAATAATAACGTTGCTTTTCTAAAGGCATGTCCGAAGCTAATCGGAATAGGGGGTAGACCTTTAAGAAAGGGGGAGACCAAAACAATTTTGAAAGAAAATTGGGTTGAAACTATAAGTTTTTTAAAGCGAATTGAAAGAAAAAACTTTTGGGAAATTTATGAAGAATTAAGAAAGCAAACGAAAGAATTTGGTTTAAGTTGTGAATATTTGTATAAAGGAAATGTTTGTTTGTTAGCAAAAAATTAGTTGAGGTCGCAAGAAAAAATTTAGGAAAAAATTGAACATAAGGTCGTAAGAAAAAAAATTTATAGACATAAAGATTTAGTTTTAAGGAAAGCTGAAAAAAGGGATTTTGGAGATTATTGTGAAATGGGAATTTTCGAGGTCTTTAGAAATTCAAGAAGTTGGAAAAAAGAATTGGAAAGGAAAGTTAAAGAGAAAGGGAAAGTTGGATTTTTGGAAGTTGTAAATTAGTTTGATGATTGGAGAAAAGAAGATGAAGTTTGGGTTAATTAGATTTGGGAAGGAAAAATTAAAACAATTGGAAGAGTTAGAGTTGAAAATTGGAAAGAAGGAAAAAAGTTTTGGGAAAGAGGAGAATTTGGTTTGAGGGAAGAAAGAGAATTGGAATGGTTGTGGGAAAATTTAGGACTAAATGAAATTGGATAAAGGGAAGAGGTGTTGCTTTGCCGTGTGCTCAGTAATGCCTCTTTTTGTTTCGCCGCGCCCCGTTCAGAATCGAAGAAAGGAAGAGGCAAAATCCGCTAATTTTCGGAATAAAATTAAGGGTTAGGAATAGAAATCAATAAGGGCTATTTTCGAGCGAAAATTGGAAATAATTCAAAGGGAGTTTCGTTTACGGTTTTCTATAGAGTTCCGGCGATTTGGATTAGTAAGGTTGAAATTTCGGGCGGGTTCCTAAGTGGTACGAAAAATTTCGAGGACTCCTATTCTAATCCTACTTAATGGGTGAGCGATGAAAACGCTCAGTCTAGATTAAGGTTAAAATTAAGGTAAAAATAGGTTGGGATTTTTCTTATAAGGCGACGGTGTTGCGGAACGGTGAAAGGGTATCTGGAAAACGAAAGAGAATAGCCGAACTTAATGATACACTGCACTTGGATAGCCAAGTGTTCCATAAGGTAAATTTAAAGGGATGTGACTGGGAGTTTTGCTTAATTACAATTGAATAAAAGGAAGAGGGCTTTGGACAATCCGCCCGAGACAAATCAACTTCAACGAAGTTGCAAAACTGCTATTAATTTGACTTGGCAATGATTTGCAATGTTAGTTGGACTTGCGTCAATTTTTTGGATTGTCAAAAGTTCAGGCTTCTTTTACATAGGCGGTCTCCGCCGAGACTTTTGTTTTCGGTTGGGAGACGGCCCCTTTGTCGTACCCAAACGTAGCTCACAGAGACTTCTAAATTTTGGAGGGAGAAAATTATTTTGGAGACGCAGCTCAAACGCAGCTCACGGGAGAGGGGACTAGGTTGCGCCCGGGAGAAAAATTCGGTTGCCGGCGAGGGAGAGGGGAGGGAGAGGGGAACTCAATACCTACTATTCCTATAGACTTAGTAGGTTTTGCGCCCGGGCGGTTTTCAGCATTATGTACAAAATAGAAGTCGAATTGTTGAAAAGTTTTTACTTGACAAATTCAGTAGAATGTGATATAATATATATAGTAAAGGAGATGAATCTATATGGCAACTAAGTTCGTACCGCTTGACAAAATGAGTAAAAAGCAACAACGGGAATATTATAAGAAGAAAAGAAAAACTTGGGAGTTCAATCCTGCAACACGGACGGGGAAAAGCGAATATGAATATAAGAAAAAGAAAGAAGAAATGCAAGGAAAATGAAGAAAATGCGAGGTTTTTACCTCGCGCCCGGGCGGTTTTCCGTTAAATTTAACAAAAATTTTGCGTTGCCGGTAAGAATTTTTATGCAATTTGGAGATTTGACTTAAAAACTATTGACAAACTCTTTAAAATATGATATAATTATATATGTAAGGTAAAGAAAAATAGACCAAAAGGAGAGTTTTCTATGGAAAAATTTTATTATGCGTGTGACAAGAACTTTCATAAGACTAACATTAGTGACTGTTACTATCTGCTTGTTTTCGACCCTAAAGAATTCATCAAGGAATTTGGAGATAAGTATATCATGGACGGCATAGAAGAAAATTTTGTAGACGGCGGTACAGTTTACTACTGGACTGACTGGTATGGAGGAGAATGGATGCCAGTAGGTAAGGAATCTATTCACAATCAGGTCTTTGATTCATTCTATAATGAGGGTGCAGACTTCTACAGTATTTTAATAGATTCTTATGACAGTAACGGTTTCGATACTTTGGCGACTTTTAAGAATAAGAGGGAAGCCGAAAAATGGGTAAAAATTTATAGGCTCAAAAATAAGTTCAAAGGTGAAATGCGGATTGTCCCACAGAAATGGGGAGAATATAGCGTAAAAATTTAAGACGGTAAATGGGCAGAAATGCCCACCGCCGGGCGATTCGTCAATTTGTACAAACTTTGTTGTGCCGGCGTAGGTAAATTTATGCATTCCTACAAATTTCTAAAAACCCCTTGACAAACTTTTTAAAATATGATATAATTATATATGTAAGGAGGACGGAAAGCAAGGCGACTGGAAGTCCTAAAGCCCAAATCAGCGAGGTGCGAAAAATGGCTAAAAATACAGGCGTTATCTTTACAGGTGTGGACGGCAAGAAAACCAGAATGAATCGTGACGAATTTGTTCGTTATATCGGCAATCTCTGGAAGGTGGCAAGAGAGGCTAAACTTGAAGCCGAAAAGGTAGACAAGGAAATCGAGGAAAATGGCGAATAATCGCCATTCTTCCACAATTAGAAAGAGAGGTTATTCAATGAAAGAAATTTTTGGACTTAGTGAAAAAAGAATTCAGCAACTTTTAACAGAAGATATTCCAATTTCAAAACTTGTACAATTAGAAAAAGCAGAATTCCTTCTTGCTACATGGGGCATTGATGGCTATGCATTGCTTTATTATATTGATAGTACAAAAGACGAATATAAAGAAATGTGCTTTGATACTTTTTTAACTATATGTACTCCTTGCGGCGGAGATTGGGGACAAATGTTTTTGACTGGAATCAAAGAACTTTATCCAACTATTTACAATTTAATTCCTGATGATATGGGCTTGAATCCGTTTGCCAGTTTGTATGAATTATTAAGAGTCTTAGGCATTGAAAAGTGTTAAAAAGAAAGTGGCTAAAAATAGCTACTTTTACTTTATTTAAGTTAGTAAAGACTAACTCTGCGCCCGGGCGCATAGTGAAAATAAACAAATTCAACATTAAAACTTTGTGCAACTTGCCAGTTGACAAATTTCAAAAAGTATGATATAATGTATAATGTAAGGTAAAGAAAGACATTAAGAAAGTCGAGGTAAAACTTATGAGAGATAAGAAATTTCAAATCAATATAAAGGGAGAAAAGACGGGTCATCTTTTTGACAGCATTAGTCAGGCTTATCAGTGGACTTGTGAAAATGTAATGACAAAAGAAGATGCAGAATATTATAAGTCAATTGGAAATACAATTGAACTTTCTCAAATTCAAGACGAAAAAATTCAAGAAGCTGTTTTAAGAAACGTGTTTGAAAAAGTCTGCTTTTCCGGCTGGAATGATAGAGTAGATTTGAACTCTGATTATTTTATTATTCATTAAATTTTAAGGGGCGATATATCGCCCTTTTCTTGTTATCAATTGTTTAGTATAGGCTAACTGCGCCCGGGCCCGTAGTGAAAATAGACAAATTCAACACAAAAACTTTGTGCATTTTGCGAATAGACAAATTCAAAAAAATGTGATATAATGTATAATGTAAGGTAAAGACAAAGTAAACAGTACAATAGTACAGAAAGTGAGAATGCTTAATGAAAACATTTAGACTTATCTTTGAAGATGAAAACGGAATTGTTGAAACTCTTATCAAAACATTTGAATCTTATGAAGCTGCAGATGAATTTTGCTATCTTTATGTGGATTTGCAGTATGATAATGAAGTATGGTTCACATGGGAGGAAATTGAGTAAGTAGCTTTATCTAAAGAAGACTATTTAAAAGAAATCAGTAGAAGCAAATTTTTCTAAATAGTAATTCAATAAGAGTTCTTAAACCAATGACAAAATATAAATTTTTAACAATCTCAACCACGCTTAACGATAAAAACTATTTAATTAAACATATTAACAATTGTAAAATTAAAATGAATACTTTAAAACAACGCAGTTGGAAAAAAGCTCCTTAATGGGGCTTTTTCTGTCTATTTTGTTTTGCGCCCGGGCGGTTTATACTCTCCGTATAATTACTCTTTGTATAGATTTGTGCAACTTGCATAAAATTGTGGAGAAAATGTTGAAAATGTTTGTGCAAAATACCACTTGATTTTTTTTGTAGGATATGATATAATATATAATGTAAGGTAAAGAAAAACGCAATAGTCTAAGGAGGACTGCCCTATGGGATTTATTGACCTTGATTCGATTCCGAAACTTTCTGCACAAGAAAAAGCCGTCCGTGAAAAATTGGCTGACGTTATTTACAAAGCTCTGGTTGCTGAATTTGGTGAAGAAAACGTTGTTTTCGTGCCTAAAGCAATCAATCCGGCAGGTGGTAGTAAAATCAATTCTCTTTCTGTATGTGTAAAAGTCGCTGACGTGACAGACCGTGACGGCTTTCTTGTAGATGCCGTTGGTGTAATTCAGCCAATGTGTAAGCCTTGGAATACCGTACTTGCAAAGAATCGCACTGAACCGACTCCTGCAATTTCCCTTGATGATATTCGTGAAGAAGTTGACAACCTCTAAGAAAAATGGCGAGAAATCGCCATTTTTTCTATCTATACAGACTGTAAAAGTGGCGAGAAATCGCCATTTATACAGATTGTAAAATCCGCCCGGGCGGTTCGTCATTCTGCACAAGAAATATAGGAAGTTGTGGAAAGTTTTGTGCAATCCTACAAACTAAAAAAAATTTTAAAAATCTCTTGACAAACGATTTAAAATGTGGTATAATATAATTACAGTAAAGGACAGGAACACAACAAAGAAAAGAGTTACAAACTCAATAAAGTCCTTAGTCGCTTTACTAAAAAAAATATTTATAATTCAATGCCTAACGGCAGAAAGTGAGTTACTCTATGTTTACATTTTACAAAGCTAATCTGACAAATGAAGTTAAATTTCCTACTGATTATCTGACTAAAGACGACAAGCGTTCTATTGTCGATACTGTAGAAAAACTTAACAAAGCGGTTACTGCTGGAAATTCCAAAAAAATCGTTGAGCTTGCACGTTCTATTGTCAATGAAGAAAAACGCAACGAGAAAATCAATCGTCATGAAACTATCATCAATTCTATTATCGAACTGCTGACCGCTGAAATGAATATTGGCGAATATACAAAAGTACTTGAAATTGCCGCAGTTATCAAAAATGTACACCCTGAATGGTGTGGAAAAGACCAGTACGGACACCCGTGCTTGCCTCTTGGTGCTGTTGCTTCTGCTTTTAATCGCCTGATTGCTACCGGAAATTATGCCCTTATTCATGCCCACAACACAAAATATTTCAAGAGAATTGGCTAAAAGAAAAATGGCGAGAAATCGCCATTTTTTACTGTCTCAAATTCCGCCCGGGCGGTTTTGTGCAATCTGTACAAATTCAACACAAAAACTTTGTGCATTTTGCGAATAGACAAAATTCATAAAATATGATATAATATAATTACAGTAAAGAAAGCGAGGAAAAATTTATGAAATCTATCTCTGTTTATTTTGACCTTGACGGTACTCTGTTTGACCTTTACGGCAAACACAATTGGCTTGAAATGCTTGAAAATGAGAAAGCAGGAGCATTTGCAACTGGTCGCTTAATGCAGAACATTGACAAGGTAAGACTACTGACCGTTGTCGCAGAATTGGCTAATTATGGCGTAAAATTTAACGTCATTACTTGGCTTCCTATGCAAGCAAGTCGTGAGTATGAAGAAATTTGTAAAGCTGAAAAAATCGCATGGGTTCGGGAAAATTTACCATTCATTGACGAAATTGTTTGTCAGCCTTATGGAGTGTCGAAACAGAACGGCATAACAAAAAGAACTGCAAGAATGATTCTGATTGATGATAATAAAGAAGTTTGTGAAACGTGGAAAACGGCGAAACAGCGTACTTTTTTCAATGTAACTAAAGAATTTTCGGCAGTGAATGCACTGGAAATAATTTTAGGAAAAATCGTAAGTGGAGAGTGGGCATAAATGCCCATTCTTTGCGATTTTTCGTTGCGCCCGGGCTCAGTAAAATGAATAAAAAGTAAATAAAAAATTTAGAAATCTTTGTATAAAATGTCAATTGACTTTTTTCGTATTCTATGCTATAATATATAATGTAAGGTAAAGAAAAAACAAAGTGCAAATGCACAGAAAGAGAGAAAATTTTATGACTATTTACTATTTTAAAAAGAGTATTGAAAGAAGACATGCTATTTTTGGCACAGGAAAAAGTGGATATTATCAATCTGAACAGGCTCTTATAAAAGCGGCAAATAGATTTTTTGAAGAAACGAACGAAAAAATAACAGAAAAAGAAAAAAGAATGATTATTTCAAAGACAATTCCAGACTATGATTTTTATGCTGTGCAGGGTTGGTGTGATGGGTTCGGAAATGATACTTATACAAAATGCTGTTTTAGAACTTATCAAGAAGCTGTAAATTATGTCCGCAATTTCAAAAAAGAGGAATTTAAAATTGTCGGTCAGTGGTGGGGCAAAGAATATATTAACTATTGGGAATAAAAATAAGCACAGTCAGAAATGACTGTGCTTTTGTTTTAATTGAATTGTGCGCCCGGGCGCAGAAGTTTACATATAGAAATAATAGGAATTAAAATGAAATAAAGAGACTTCATAACAAAGTCTCTTTAATTTGTCTGTGCATTTCTCTGTTTAGAATTCTTCTTGCATTTCTCCGCTGATTTCTTTTAAGCTTCTTTACGCCACTTCTATGATTATTTAAACATGCATAGTATTTTCTAGCGAATTTGTCCTCAAAAGCTACCTTTTTACTATAACTTTTCATCATAAATATTACCCCCATTTGTTACTTATTTCTTTACCTTACATACTTATTATACCACATTTCGTGAAGTTTGTCAATTGGCATTTTGCACAAACTTTTTATACATTTTTGTAAGATAGAGGAGCAACTAAAGTTTTTGCGGGACTGTTCCTACAGAGCCTTACGGAGTCTGCCCTTTAGGTACTCCCTCTTTACCTTACATTATATATTATATCACATCTTTTTTAATTTGTCAACTGTTATTTTGCACAAAGTTATTGTATTCTTTTTGTGCAATTTGTTGTGCCCGGGCGCAATACTATCTGTATAATAAGAAAAAGCCCTTATGTTAAGGGCTTTTCATAGTATACGGGAATAATGCGGTCAAATCCATCAGCTTCACTTGCTTCTGTATAGGTGCGGAAAATGCACGCTGTTACGAACTTATTTCCATAGGCATACTGTCCGGCATAGCCAATAGGCTTTTCGTCTGCTGAAATGTCGTTCTGTTTTTCATAGGAATTAGCAGTTACTTTAATAATAGGGTTGTCGGCTTTACTTTCTGTATTAGGATTAATTTTTATATCAATGTTACAAGTGATAGAGGGCATTCCGTCAACATAATCATATACATCTTCACAAGTTGCGAACTCAATTTCGCTGATTTCTTGCAAATAGTCAATGATTTCATTAAATTCAACTTCTTTAACGTCCGTATCGCTTTTCAACATTTCCATGCCGATATTGATTAAATATTCCTCTTTTCCGTCATAGCTGTAATTGTCAAGTTTGTGAATAGGAATGTCACGATAGCAGATAGCTTCTTTTATAACGGGATTATAAATTTCTACACGATATTCCATAGGGCAGTCCTCCTTAGAATTGCGGTTCTTGTTCCTTACTACTCTTATATTATATCATACTTTTTGAATTTTGTCAACTGTTATTTTGCACAAACTTTTACTGTGCCGACTGTCTATATTTTGTATAATCTGCACAAAGCGCCCGGGCGGTCTATACTCTCTGTATAATACAAGTGGTATAGGAAAAGCAGGGTTAAGAACCCTGCTTTTTTGCCTGTTTTTCGGCTTTTTCCTGACGTGCTTTCTCTCTGATTTCTTTCTGCTTTTCTCTTGCTTTGCGGTCACGTTCCATTTTTTCGGCTTTAAGTTTAGCTTTTTCGGCTTTACTTTCGTCTTTCTTTGCTTTTTCCTCTTTGTATTTTTCTGCCTGTTCCTTGCCGTTGTATGCCGGATATTCACGCATTTTCGTTTTTCTGCCCTCAAATTCCTTGACTTCTGGACTGAAATTTACATACATTTCTTTGCCGTCCGGTGCTGTTCCCCAAAGTACGGAAAATTCGCTGTCACCCGTCTGAAATACCTTATCTTCGCCAAATTCGGCAATCAGGATTTTCCGCAGGATTTCGGTACTTTCTGCACGGCTCTGATTTTTAATTTGAGTAGGTGTTAATTCTGCCATAAGCTACCTCCTTAAGGTGTGGGCTTTTGTTTTTCTTACTATATATATTATAACACAAATTTTATAAAAAGTCAATAGTTTAAAAAAATTTTGGCGTTTTAACCAAATTGACTATTCAATTTTTGTGCAACCTGACGAAATTATACGGCTTGTATAAGCCGCCCGGGCGCAATTTACGCTCTGTATAAACGGCGAAATTTCGCCGCCTATACAGTTTGTAAAGTAGGGAAAAATCCCCATATATGGGGATTATTCGCCAAAAAGCCATTCAGAAAGTAAATCATCAGGATTTGTGCTATTTTCAGCCATAAGTTTTTTTAATTCATTCCATGCAGAAATGTGATTAGTTTTTACATTTCTGTCAGTAGCAAGAGCCTTGAAAAGTAACGCTGTTTCGGCTTTTACGTCACTTAATGCAGTATGTTCTTCTTTAAATTCAGGATTGAATAAATATCGGAAGAAAGTTTCTGCTTTTGTCTGAATATTGCCGTTTTCGGTTAAATATCCATTCATAGCACACCAACCGCAATAGTGCAGATTATTACAGTAAGTATAAAAGGTCATGGTCTGAATATCGTGCCAATTGATTAAAGCATACAGTTTTTCGGCTTTTTTGCCAAAAGAGCGAACTAATGCAGACTTGTCAAACGGAAAGTTAAAAGCGAAAACGTCACGGATTTGATATTTTTTAATTACAGATTGTAAAGTCAGCCACATTCCACGTTCTGTCTTGTAATTATACTTTGAGTTGAATCCCTTAAGAATGTCATGGAGGTTATTAACGTACATTGTGTTAAGGTCTTTAGTCTGATTTTTTTCCTGATTATAGGTCAAATTTTGTTCCAAATATTCAGGAATAGCATAAGAATGATATTCTACTACTTGTAAAGTCTGTAGGTCTACAACAGTGAAGCCGATATTGTAAGAAGGCATAGCAGAATAACCCTCTGTATCTAAAACAATACCATAATGGGCATTACTGTTTAAATAGGTGCATTCAGTTTTTCGTTTTGCCATTGGTGAAAATCTCCTATTCTGAAACGGACTGGATTTTTGTTATTTCCGTTTCTCACTATAATTATTATAGCACATTTCCCCTGAAAAGTCAACTGTCAAAATGCACAAACTTTTCGTCATTACCTTCCCTTGATGCTGTACAAATTGCACAAATACGAGCCGTATAATTATACTTCTATAAATTAAAATAATTATACGGGGAGTATTTGCGCCCGGGCGGTTGGTCTAGAAATGGCTATATTGCGTGGTTTTGAGGATTTACAAATTGTATAATGAGAAAATCCCCCCATATAGGGGGATTTCTTTTAGATAACGCTGTTTGCAATTCTTGTGTATACACGGACTTTGTTATTATAGCCTACGACATTTTCAATAGAAGTCGAGAAAAAGCCGTCCTCTACCAAAGAATCAAGTGCTTTCTGGATTTTTGGTCTGGTATAGTCACGCTTTGCATTCAGGCTATATGCACGCCGTTCGTTATAACTTGCCATGCCCTGAAAGTCGCCGTAATCGTCAAGACCGGACTGCACAGAAAGTACAGTAACAATATCGCCAATTTGCGTATTATTATAGAGGTACTCACGGATTCTGTCATGAATAAGCTGATTCATGCGTTCACGGCAAACACGCTTTTTTTCAGCTTTCTGTTCATAGTGTTCTACATAAGAGCGTGCATAAGCCTGCTCTGATTCAGTGCCGTATACACCGTCAGCGATTTTCCGCATAATACTGATTGTAGAGGGCAGAACACGTGCATTAATAGTAGAATTTACAACGGGTGCGAGTTTAACAGTAATAGCCATAGGGCAATCTCCATTCTCCGCTTTAAGCGGTGTTAAGTTTTTCTTTACCTTACATTATATATTATATCACATTTCTTATGATTTGTCAAGAGGTTTTTTGATTTTCGGCACTTTGTACAAAAGCCATACACTCTTTTGTCCATAATTTGTACAATCTGCACAAAGCGCCCGGGCGCAGCCCAGAAATGGCTATATATAGCCATTTTAGAGGGGTTTACAGATTGTATTTTTGGCTATATATAGCCAAAATTACGATTTGTATAGGGGTGGGGCTTTAAAGTGCTAAAGTATACAGAAACGGAAAAATCCCCATTTCTGGGGATTTTCCGGCTTATCAGTCGTTTTCTGATTCAACTTCTTCCGGCAGACGGTAGCCTTTAACCTTGCCGGATTTTGCCTTGATTTCGGCAATTTCCAGTTCACCGCTGTCAACAAGCTGTTTCAGAAGTGCGGAGGCTTTCTGGGTAGATACTTCCAGATAATCAGCAACAGATTTTGCAGTAGCATAGCCGTTTTCGTTGACTTCAATTTCACCGGATTCCAGAGCAGAAACGATTTTTACCTTGATTTCGCCATTTTCACGCTGGGTTTTTGTACCGGATTCTTTGCGTTTAGCGTTCTTCTTATCAAGTGCGGTCAGCATAGCAGAGGCTTTTTTCTGCATTTCAGCAGTAACGGTTTCACCGTTTACGATAGCAGTCAGAAGTTCACGTTCGGTCATGGTTTTAGCTGTAGTTGCCATAAGATAGCTCCAATCTCCGTATTTAAACGGGGTAGGAGATAACAGTAACTTGCAAGGTCTTATTTCCATGCCTTGTAATATTCTGTTTTCTCCGTGTTTCTTAGTATGTATATATTATAACATACTTTTTGAATTTTGTCAATTGGCAGATTGCACAAACTTTGCAGAGCCAATTTGTTTATTTTGCACAACTTGCCGGCAGAAGTGCGACAGTAAATAGAAGGGAGGGGCTTATTGCCGTTGCCCTCTTTATCTTTACTGTAATATTATTATAGCATAGAATACGAAAAAAATCAAGTGGTATTTTCACCAAAGAATTAGAATTTTTTTGTTTATTTTTTGTGCAAAATGTCGGGGCATATACGAATCGTATAATAAATAGTATTTATAGGAGGATTAAGAAAATTTATTATACAGGGAGTATATGCGCCCGGGCGCAAAGCTAGAAATGGCTATGTTGCGTGGTTTTGTAGATACGAAAAATCCCCCAAAATGGGGGGATTTCTTATCAGGATTCAGATTCGGTAGCAGTTTCGGCAGTAGTGAGGGAGTAACCAATAACTTTGCCGGATTTTGCCTTAACTTCGGACTTTTCAAGCTTTCCGGCAGTGACAAGCTGTCCGAGGAGTGCGGAGGCTTTCTGGGTAGAAAAGCCCATAACATCAGCGATTTCCTTAGCTGTATAGCAGTTGCCTACGTCCATCATTTCGAGGATTTGTACCTTAATTTCGGCATTCTCTTTCTGTGTCTTAGTGCCGGATTCTTTCCGCTTAGAGTTCTTTTTGTCGAGTGCGGTCAGCATAGCCTGAGCTTTGTCAACCATTTCGGCAGTAATTTCCTTACCTTCTACGATAGCGGTCAGGAGTTCACGTTCGGTCATAGTTTTAGCTGTAGTTGCCATAAAAACGCTCACTTTCTTGCCTTACGGCAGTCAGGGAAATTCAGTCAGTTTCAAGGTCTTACTTTCCGTGCCTTGTCTTTACTTTTCAATCCCTCTTGTGTTTTACTGTACTATTATTATAGCACATTTTTAAGGAAAAGTCAATTGGCAAGTTGCACAAACTTTTTAAAGCCAATTTGTTTATTTTGCCTATCCGGAATCGGCAACCAGTCGTTTGGGATTCTGTTCTCTTTCCCTTGACTGTATATATATTATATCATAGATTTTGAATTTTGTCAAATTGGAGGCTGGAATTTTTCTCTATATATGGGGATAAAGTGAGGCGAAAAGTTTGTGCAGGTTGTACAAATTTCTCTACCGATGCCGATTCGTTTTGTGCAAATTCACAGCTCACAGACACTTTAAAAATGGCGATATATGGGTAAAAATTTTGCGCCCGGGTTCACAGCTCACACGGGGAGAGAAATTCTGATATATGGGTAAAAATTTTGCGCCCGGGTTGGACGCAGTCAAAGAGCGGGGGTCCGAGGCGCCCCTGATCGGGCCTTAACGCCTGCTATTCCTATGGGCTTAGTAGGTTTCGATGAGCCCGGGCGCACTTTAGTGCGTTAAAATGGTGCGTATTAACGCACCGTGTCGGAGGCTGCCTTTTCATCTTCCTCCCTCCAGAGGAGAGCCTGCAGGCACACCTCAAAACAGGCGGCAAAGGACTCTGCCTCTGTATGACCGTTTTTGGGACGGTCATATTCTTCGCCGTATTCGGCCTTGACTTCCGCCATCATCAGGCGGATAGCCATTTCATGGGTGAGCGGCTGATTGTTGAAAGTGATATTTGTAAACATAAGCTGTACCTCCTTAAGGTAGAGAAAAAGAATTTAATTTTATTGTGGTTAAACCATGCCCCTCCGGTCTAACCGTGCCCGTATTCAGGGGGAGTAATCTCGACCCCTTGCGCCCCTAAGGGGGTGGGCTGTGGCGCAGAATTGACGTTTTGTCAACTCAATTATTATATTCAGTTGTGGGTATCACATGGGATAGTACCTCCTATTCAGTTTTTAGGCGGAGACCGGAGAGCTGTCAGGCGGTTGCCGTTGCTGTCCGTTCCCTTACCTTGTATATATATTATACCATACAATTTAGGATTTGTCAAGGGTTTTTTGAAAAAATTTTAAGTTTGTGCAATCTACACAACTGCCTGAACTGATGTGTTGAAAACTTTCAGCATCTTGCACAAACCGCCCGGGCGGCTTAATTCCTATTATTCCTATAGGTTTAGTAGGTGTTGGACTCGATCGGCGCAAAGCCTATTATTCCTATAGTTTTAGTAGGTTTAGTATATCGAGAAAAGCCCCATATATAGGGGCTTTTTCTCAATACATGGCTTCTTGATAGCTAATAAAGAGGGAAGCAACGTTTGTCGGATTTACGCCAAATTTAGCGATTTTTTCAGGATTTGCAGTCAGGTCAGCAAGTACCTTTTCCGCCGTTTCCTTAGAACCGCATTCACAGAGCAGAAATCTGTCGCATGTAGTTTCCCACTTAGTACCCTTATTGTAAACAGAGGGCTTAACGGACTTGTAGCAGATAACATAAGTATTCATAAATTATTCTCCATTCTGGACGGTACGTCCGGTTAGTGTGTGGGGTTTGTTCCCCTTACCTTATGTACTAATTATATCATATTTCTTGTGATTTGTCAAGGGGTTTTTAAAAAAATTTTTTGTTTCTATGTTTTGTACAAATTCAAGACTTTTAAATGTCTATTTTTTATGCAACTTGCACAAACCGCCCGGGCGCTTATGCAATTTATACAAAAGCACAGCGCCGGCACAACGACTTTTTGTATAATTCTACAAACTTGTGAAATACCCCTTGACAAATTCTTGAAAGTATGCTATAATAGATACATAAGGTAAAGCAAAACAAACAAACTGAAAGGTTAAGGTGTTAGAATGATAAGTATTGTTTATCGTAAGGGTATTCTTGAACGTGTATATAACTTAGTTAAGCGTGATGCTGACAGAAGAAAGAAGGTAATTGTTACACAGTCTGATATTAACGTTTCTATTTATGACCAACTGACAGCTGAACACAACGGATATGACTTTCACTGGACTGAAACCGCAAACATTATCAATGCACTTGAAGAAAATGGCTATATTGCTTATGTTTCTTGTGCTGACGGTGAGGATTATTACGCTATTAACTAAGCAAAGAAAACGGCTAGAAATAGCCGTTTTCCCTTGTTAAATTTGCGCCCGGGCGCTTTGTGCAGTTTGTACAGTTTATTTAGATATAGAAGATTTTTTTGTGCAATGTGACAAATTTTTAAAAACCCCTTGACAAATCACAAAAGTTGTGGTATAATAATAATGTAAGGTAAAGACAAACATTAAAACAAAAAGGAGTAATTACCATGCTGAACATCACTATTTTTAAGGCTTCCGACTTCAAGTACATTGAAACTGCTACTGTTGCAGAATCTGAATTCTTTGCTTATGTTCGCTCTTTAATTGACGAATACGGCTGTCAGGTTGTTGTTGACGTAGAAGAATGCGGTGACGTGCAAATCACTATCTATGATGACTATCTGGAATAAGAAAGAAACGGCTAGAAATAGCCGTTTTTCTAATCCTGTAGTTAGCATAGACTAACTCCGCCCGGGCGGTTTGTGCAGTTTGTCTAAATGTAAGAAACTTTTTTGTGCAACGTGACAAATTTTAAAAACCTCTTGACAAATTCTAAAAGTTGTGGTATAATAAATACATAAGGTAAAGCAAAGAGCATAAATGCTCAAATAAAGAAAGTAGAGGTAATTTATTATGAACACTTTAACAAAGACTTTAACAGATTTATACACAATTTTCGCTAAGTATGGAATTTTCTTTACAGTCACAAGAGATTCCATCGACTGGATTACTATTGATATTGACAATAACTTTTGCACAGATTGTGATGCTTTTTACAATGCTATTGCTGATTATGTGAATTCTGTTAATACTTTAACTGGTAGAGGAATCAATGACTATCATAATTGGACGGGGGCTTATGTAATAGATTTTTCTGATTTAACTATTATGATTGATTGAGGATAAAGAAACGGCTAGAAATAGCCGTTTTTTAAATTCTACAGTTAGCGTAGGCTGACTTGCGCCCGGGCGCTTTGTGCAACATGCATAATTTAATTGATAGTTTAACTTTCTTTTTGTGCAAAGTAACAAATTAAAAAAAATTTTCAAAAACCCCTTGACAAATTTTAAAAGATGTGGTATAATAAATACATAAGGTAAAGAAAAGCAACTTGAAAGGTTAAGGTGTTAATTATGTTAAGTTTATCAGATTATCGTGCTTTAGAATCTTGTTATCTTGCTGAATTAAGCCCTTGTGCTGGTAGTGTGATGATAACTTGCGATTTAAGAAAAACTTCTTTTGATTATGACGAATATAAAGCCCAAATAAGCAGACATACTAAAGAAGTAAAAGAAACTCTTGAAATGCTTGGCTTTAAGCCAATACAAGAACGTTCATGGGGATTAAAATATTCTGATATATATGGACATACAGTCATGTTTATTGAGATATAAGGAATACAAAATATATAAGAAACGGCTAGAGATAGCCGTTTTTTAAATTCTATAGTTAGCATAGACTGACCGCCCGGGCGGTTTGTGCAACTTGTATATTTCATTCAACACATCGTGCTGTCTTTTGTGCAAAATGTTGATTTTTCAAAAAGCCCTTGACATTTGCTTTAATATGTGCTATAATATATAATGTAAGGTAAAGAGAAACAACGACAAAGAAAAGAGGTATGCTTATGAAAAACAACGCTTACAAAAAGAACACTATGGGCAAATGGGTTTCTGACATCTACAATAAGAAAATCCGTGTTAAGGTTGCTAATCGCCGTGTACGCCGTTCCGGCAAGAATGTTAAGGAGGATGCTGATAATGCGTAAGATTGATTATGTATCTGTATTTCTGTGTACTATCGCCGCAGGTCTGTGTTGGATTGGAAATCCGCTTGCAAGTTTCGTATTCGTGGTAAATTCTACAATCGGACTGATTGACAGTATTAAGGGAAAAGTAATTGCTCCGGCACTTATTAACGGAATTTTTCTTGCCTTGAATTTCGGCTGTTCTGTAGAGTTCTTGTTATCGCTTTAAGGGGGTAAAGCATATGTATAATGTAGTTGAGAAAATCGGTTCTATTCGCCTGACAATTCATTCCACTAAAGATAAGGCTTCAGCGGAACGCATTGCACGGCAACTCCAGAAACTCCACAAAGACCGCACAATTATTGTGACGAAAGCTAAAAAGCCCTAAACATAGGGCTTGCGCCCGGGCGCCGTCATTTTGCACAAATTCAACACTTAAAGTTTGTGCATTTTGCGAATAGACAAATCCCTGAAAATATGCTATAATAATATTACAGTCAAGGGAAAGACTGAATAAAAGAAATGAGAGGTATTTTTATGGAAACTGCTGTTAAAATCATTCTTACTATTGTTATCGTTATTGGTTGTATTGCACTGTCTGCCGTCATTTATTATGGACTTGCTTATGCTCTGCTGTGGGCTGTTTCTCAATTCGTTGTAATTGAAATGACTAAGAAAATGATTGTTGCTACTGCCGTTATACTGTGGGTACTGTCTGTTATTTTCGGCGGTAAAACAGTAACTACAAAGAAAGACTAATAAGAGGGGGCTTTGTCCCCTACATTCTAAGGAGGAAAGCTTATGTATTTAATTTTAATTCTGCTTGCTGTTTTCTGCTATTTGCGTTCTGTCTGCTTTGACGTGGTTTTTGAAAGTAAGTACGCTTATAAAATCTATAACTATGAATACGGTCATTTATATATTACTCTGTCTACTAAGCCGGAATACTACTCACAGTTTAAAAAAGTCGCTGGTTGGCAACCGGAAATTACCAAACGTATATTCTAAAAATGGCGATATAAGGGCAAAATTGCCCTTGCGCCCGGGCGGCTTTACGCTTTAAAGTGCTAAAGTGTAGGGAAAAGTCCCCACACAAGGTGGGGACACGCTTTAGCAAGTGAAATCAGGGATAAATTCAACGTCCTTGTCGTCCGGTGAGTCACCGGATTCGGCTTCCTTACGGCGTTTTTCAACCGCCTTACGGAGTTCGTCATCAAACTTTTCGAGTTCACGGCGAGAAGTGAAAGTAATCTTCACACCGGAGGGAAGGGTACGGGTAACGGGTGTTCTCAATACGTCTTTCATGAGAAATACTCCAATCTCTGCATATAGCAGTGATAAGGCTTTGGGTAGAGAGAGTATCGGGTTTTCGTTCCGTTCCTCTCTTTCCCCTTACTACTCTTATATTATATCATACTTTTAAGGAAAAGTCAATAGGTTTTTTGCTGTTTCTCTGTTTTGCACAAAAGATTATTTATAGAGGGGTGCTGGTTGTGCAACTTGCACAAACGCGCCCGGGCACAATAAATTTGATTTATAAACATCATAAACCCTCTTAATAGAGGGCTAAGATGTTAAAAGCTCCATTGTTGAGGGTCTACAATACCAAAACGGCAGGTGCAAGAGAATGAGGCATAATATGGGCATTCATCACAGCAAGACATAGAATGACAAAGTTCTTTAATCATTTTAACCGGTGCTTCTATATCTCCGCCGATTTTACTTACAATTTGCTCATATTTTTGACAAGCTTTTTTGGTGGAGAATTCCAATCCGTCTTCTGCAATATAAGTAGTTACTTCTTTCATGGTTAATACCAGCCTTTCAATTTTGTTTTGTGGTTTTCTTTACCTTACATATATATTATATCACAACTTTTGTGATTTGTCAATAGGCTTTTTAAGATTTGTATACTTGCACAAATTAGAGGGGTATAAATTGTATATTTTGCACAAATCCGCCCGGGCGCACAGCTTTGGGTGGGGATAAGGGCTAAAAATAGCCCTTAATCCCACTTAGACTGCTGAATGAATGCTGTTCTTGCCATACACTTATAGCACCACATGTGCTTCTGGTGTCCCTCTCCAGTTCTATGACTTGACTTCTTATATGCGACTGCCTTAGTACCGCATACGGAACACTTAAAAACTCTCTCTACTACTGTTCTCTTTCTCATTGTGTTTTCCTCACTTTCTTATTTTGTGGCAGATTCTAACAGATTATAATACAAAACAAATGCATTGTATTCAGAGGGGTATTCATACTGTTTTTCGTTGTGCAGATTTACATCTACAAAAGACCAGAAAACCCATACCCAGAAAAGAACTGCAATTGTAGCACCTATAAACTTGCTAAAATTTTTCCAACTGAAATGACGACCTCTCATTTGAGCCATCTCCTTTCCTTTACTGTACTTATATTATACCATAGAATTTGAATTTTGTCAAGGGCTTTTTCAAAAATTTTTTAAGTTTGTGTAATTTGTATAGTTTTTTAGGGAGTATATTTATTTTTTTTAGACAGATTGCACAAATCCGCCCGGACGCAACAACTTTTACTTATGAAGTCTAAAAAATTTTTTATCAATAATAATAGGTATGGAGTCTTAAAAATTTGACTTATCTATCAAAATTATTTATGATATTATAGGGATTGAACATGAAGAAAAGTAAACAAAAATTAAATAAAAGTTTGTGCAATTTGACTATTGACAAATTTCTTAAAATATGATATAATAGTATTACAGTCAAGGGAAAGACTGGAATAAATTAAAGAAAGAGTAGGTATATAATATGGATTTAATGAGATGCGAAATTTGCAAGCGGTACTGTAACTATGATAACTCTGTCGGCAAAGAAAATTATATTGTCTGCAATGACTGTTATAATGCTGTTACAGAAGATTTCATTAAGACTAACAAGAATCTCGGTCTTGAAAAGAGTGTTGCAAGACTGATTCCGTTACAGATTTTCTTCATGCTGTCTGACGTTCGGGAAAATGATAAATAATTGAGAGGAGAAATTTAAAATGACAAAACTTGATTTATATAATAAGATAAATGGAATGATTAACAGCGGCACAATTCACTGTAAAATTAAGTGGGAATATGATACAATCAGTATAACTTATCCGCTTGGCAGTGGGGAAGATATTGAACAAATCGTGCTGGATTTAATTGAAGATGAAGATTTCACTTATGGAAGCTGGAAATACGAACATTATATTCTTATTGAAGTTAATTAAAATTTTAAATAGCAGAACGTGACTCACTGGAGTTGCGTTCTGCCATTTTGTAGTTTATGAACGTAGCTCACAGAGACTTTTAAAATTTGGCGAATTATGGGGATAAATTTCCCGCCCGGGTGAAATTGAGAGGTTAAAGGGGGAAAATAGGATCGGCTCTCGGTTAGCCTAAGCTAACTAAAATCGCAGAAACGGCATAGAATAGCCATTCGCCCGAGTAGTCTATGCTAACTTACAAAACAGCATAGAATGGTCATTTTAAGGTCTTTAGTTAGCCTATGCTAACTTGAATGTTTCACGTGAAACATTCGTCATTTTGTACAAAAATTGTTGAAAACTTTCTCTATTAAAATTTTTTATTCAGCGATAAATTGCTTATATCAGGAATAATTTTTTCTTATTCGATTATTGCTATTTTTTATAGTGTTCCGCTCAACTGGAAAAACTTTGCAAGCCTGATTATTAAAATCAAATGTAAAGTTGTGCAATTTGCATAATACAGATACTTTAATTTGTACAGTTTTTGTGCAAAATGTAAAAATTAAAAAAATTTTAAAAAAAGTATTGACAAACGCTTGAATATGTGATATAATAGTAAATGTAGAGAGGGGAAATACCCCAAAACATATTTAAGAAAGTTGGTCGATTATATGAAAAATCTGAATGAAATGACTATAGCAGAAAAGAAAGAATTACTTGCTAAATGTGGCGAAATTTACCACAAGTACAGCAAATCCGAAAAATACCTGATTGCATTTCAGAATACAGACGGTAATATTTACGGTGTACTGATTGACTTTTCTGTTTTCTGGAAATTCGTTAAACTGGATAAGGCAAGCGGTAGCAGTAACGGCGGAAAAATAATCATTCGTGCTAACACTGGACTGAAAAATTTACTTGCATTAAATCCGTTTCTTCTTTGCACTCAAACACAATGGAATGAAACAACCGGAAAAACAAATGGAAACAAACTTGAAACACTGTTTAATAAAACGCCTGACAACAAAAATTTTGCACAAAGTCCAGACGTTATTTACAACGGATATACAACGCAATTGAAATTTTTCGGTAAAAGTGCAAGCAACGTTTGTCCGGTATCACTCCTTGAAAAACTTTCTGGAAAATCCCTTATTTAAGGGATTTCCGGATACTATGCAAACTGCACAAATTAAGCTGTTGAAATTGTGCAGTTTGCACAAACTTAAAAAAAATTTAAAAAAGCCCTTGACAAATCCCTGAAAGTATGCTATAATATATATGTAAGGTAAAGAAAAGGTAAAGCGGAAACGCTTACACATTAAGAAAGTAGAGGTAAGAACTTATGACAAAGGCAACTGAAACAAAAATCGAAATGGTAAAAGCTGAATTTGGTGGTAACTGGTTCACTGCAAAGGCTGTCAAGAATCTGCTTAATTCTGACTTTATCCGGACTTTAGTCAAGAACGTTCCGGAAATCGTGATTGATAAGCAGACTGTTGAAATCGAAATTTCCGGCACTGAATACGCTGAATTCATGGCAAAATATGGCGACAAAATGGACACGGTAAATTTTGGCGGCGTGGGCATGTGCTACACTGAAAACGGAAAATATTATAATAAGCGTACTGAAACAAGATACAGATTTTCGGATTAAATCCGGAAATCCCCTGAAATAGCCGTTCCGCTCAACTGAATAGCAGAATGCACAAAAAGCTGTTTAGAAATTGTGCATTCTGCACAAATCGAAAAATTTTTAAAAAATTTCAAAAAAGCTCTTGACAAATCCTTAAAAGTGTGATATAATATATACATAAGGTAAAGGAAAACACAATAAATTGAAATGAGGTCGATTTTATGAAAACATTATTTTTTGACATGGACGGAACACTTGCAGGTCTGTTTTTCGTTAAGGGCTTTAAAGATGCTCTTGCTAAAGAAGATAGCACTCCTTATGAAATTGCAAATCCCCTCTTTAAGGTTGACGAAATGAAAGAAGTAATCACAGCACTTAAGGCTGACGGCTGGAAAATTGGTATTATTTCTTATACCGGTGCAGATTGTTCTGTAGAATTTATCAGAAAGACTGTAGAAGTAAAAAAAGCATGGTTGACAAAATATTTCCCCTATGCTGACGAAATCCACATAGTAAAGCCGGAAATTAGCAAGACTGAATTTGCAAAGTCCGCTGATGATATTCTTGTAGATGATTCTACTAAAAATCGCACTGAATGGGAACAAACTGGACGGACTGCAATAAATGCCTATTTTCGGGCAAAAATTCCAATGATTGAAGCACTTAAAGCCCTCTTATAAGAGGGCGTGCAATCTGCACAATACAAAATGATTGAAATTGTGCAGATTGCACAAACTTAAAAAAATTTCAAAAAAGACTTGACAAATTCTTGAAAGTGCGCTATAATATATACATAAGGTAAAGGAAAACACAACACGACAAAATAAAAGGTGACAGCAAAAGAAGTCCAGACGAATTGAGAAAAGAAAATAAACTTGAAAGGTAAAAGGTGAAAACTTATGGAAACTTATTTTGAAATTGTGAATGCTCTTGCTACAATGCCGGAAACGAATGTCATTGCATTCGATACTTTTGGAAATCCTCTTGCTATTGCTGAAATCGAACCGCTGACCGAAAACGCTGTTTCAAGAATCATCACTTTTCTGTCCGCTGTCCGTTCTGAATACGGCTTGAAAATGGAATTCATTAAGACGGTCAATGGAGTGCAGTTCTGGAATTTGATTGTAGAAAATAGAGTTATTCAGTTTGTGTTTAGCAATTAAGCTAAACACAAACATAAAAAAATAAAAAAATTTTCAAAAAGTACTTGACAAAATCAGTGAAATGTGATATAATAAGAACATAGGGAAAGCCCCTAAATCAATGAAAGAATGGTGAATGATATGTTTGAAATCAAAGTAAAGTTTAGAAACGGTATGGAATTAAGCTGGAGTGCTAAAAATTGGGATACTGCCTGCGAACTGCATACGGTACTGGAAAAGAAATTCAAGAACGCTAAAAGCATAAGAATCTGGAAACTGAATTGACATCAACGGCGGAAAATCCGCCGTTTTCAGTTGCTTAATTCCTACTATTCCTATAGAAATAGTAGGAATTGACCCGCCCGAAACTGCAGAAAAGTGTATGTGCTGAACAAACAAGTGTAGTCGCTGAGCGGACAGTGGCGCGATCCTTGCTGTTCGCACCTGGTGGACAACTGTCCGCACCTGACGAACATTTTACAGGGCCCCTCTCTGTCCGTCAGGTACGGACAGCTGTTTGTCTGTCAGAAACAAAAAGCGGGTATGTACAAAGTGCACAAAAATTTTTAACAAGTTGAAAGTTTTTTGTGCAAAGTGCCGATTTGAAATTTTTTAAAAAAAAATGAAAAAAAACCCTTGACAAATTCCTGAAAGTATGGTATAATATATACATAAGGTAAAGGAAAACCGAAAACAAAAAAACAGATTGGAGATTGATTTTTATGTTATTTATTTCACTTGAAATGCTTGCTGGTATGGTTGCTGAATATGCAGGTGTTGAAATCGAATCTTATGGAGAACTTGCTTTTGCCGTTTATGTTTCCGCCGGTGAAGAAACTTTTGAAACCATTGAAGAAATCGTTGAAATGCTTCAGCACTTTGGCTATGAAGTTATAGAACATTCAGAATATGAAATCTCTTATACTTTAGAATATGGAGAAAACAGAATCTATATCATGGAAGAAGAAGAATAAGGATAAGCAAGGCGGTTAAAACCGCCTTGCCAAAATACACAAAAAAAGGACTTCTTTTTTAGCAGTTTTTTCTAAAAAAAATTTAAAAAAACTCTTGACAAATCCCTGAAAGTGTGATATAATATATACATAAGGTAAAGCAAAGAGCGAAACGCTCCACATTAAGAAAGTAGGTAATTAACATGGCTGTAAGTCTTGAAAATCAGAGAAAAGTAAATGAAATGTTCGCACTCTATGAACAATTTTCCGCTGCTGACCGCTATATGCTGGGCTTTATTGATGGTGCGAATGTATGTTACAAAATTGTTACCGCTGATATTCTTTATCCGGCTGTTAAAATTGATTCTGCAAGTTCTGGTTCAATTAGCAAAAAAGCAACTTCTAAAAAGTGCATTAAGTTTAAACCCACAAAAAGCTATATCAGCGAATATTTGAAAGACGGTTGCAAGATTCTTTGCACATTGGCTGAATTAGAAAAAGCAAGAGCTGGAAAATATAATTACGGTGAGGCATTTGAAAAAATCGCTGTTGAAAAGCTGACCGGCAAAACATGGAAAAAAGATAAAACTGATTTTTGGACTGCACCGGACTTTGAATATCAGGGCATGAAAATTCAAGCAAAATTTGAAAAAGCAACTATTGCCAATGAATACCAATTAACGCACTTAAGAAAAGTTGGCGGTAAAGTTATTAAAATTGATGACTAAAAAAGAGCCGGATTTATCCGGCTTTTCTTATTTCGGAAAAGTTTGTTATTTTTTTAACAAACTTTTCCCCAAAAATCGAGGTTGATTTTTTCCGACTTTTCCTATTAAACCTATAGGAATAGTAGGTTTTGACCCGCCCGAAATTTTAATAGGAAAATAGGCATTTTTTTTGCTGTCTAGAAAACGGCTTAAAATAGGTGTTTTTTTTAAGTACCTCTATATAAGTACCTCTATATAAGTAACTCTATATAAGTACTATATATATAGTACTATATATAAGTGCT
>JAZUMI010000026.1:0-4059 GCA_045603505.1 Acutalibacteraceae bacterium | reverse complement strand
AATATCATAAATATACTCCTTAAATTCGTTTTGCAACATAGAAGAACAAAAGGTAGTTACAATAAAATCTTCTGTACTTATGTACTTCTGTCAGAAATAATAAGATTAATAACACCTAATTTCTCTTATATCTCTCATCGCTTTTGTCTAAATTAAAATAAAAATCACTTGTGTTATGATTTTTTTATTAAAAAAATAGGTGATTTTTTTTGGTGGGTATTAAATTTATTAATATATTTGCCAAATAAAGACAAAATAATTTAACTTTAAAAAATACAATTATGAAATAATTTTTCTTTTTAGCAATCGCTGCCACTGCGTTAGCTTCTTGCTCAAGCGACGAGTTGGTAGAACTTAAAGAAGGCGATGAAATCAAATTCACAGCCGTAGCTGATAACGATTCTCGCGCTCAAACTGTTTTTTGTAATTATAACAAAATGGAGTCATTTGCTTTGTATGCTGCTCAAGGCACAAATAAGTTCATCTTTGATGAGACCTATACAATAGGTGACGAAAATGGCGATGCTAATTACTATAGCACAACAAAAAAACGCTATTGGCCTGAAACTGAAGCGCTTGATTTTGTTGCATTATGTAATCACGATAAAGCAAATTTAACTATTACTGGTGCTAAACCAACCGGAGGTAGTTTTACAGTTGATGGCGTTGTTGAAACACAAAAAGATTTCGTTTATGCAGTTAATCCTGGCGTGACAAAACAAAGTGTAAAAAATACTAACGGTACAGTTCGTCTAAACTTCCGTCACGCTCTTTCTCAAATAGAGTTTAAGGCAAAAAATGAGAATCAAGATCTTAAAATTGTTATTAAGAATGTGAAAGTAGGTCATGCATTTAAGACTGGTACTTATACACTTCCACAAACTACTGTTACTAATTGGGTAAATCATAATCAATTAGGTGAGGCTCAAAATGGTGCTGTTATTGAATGGACTGCTCAATCTGGAGATGCATCATATTCTTTAGCTTCTGATATTAATGTGACTTTGACTGGTACTAGTGAAAAAGCGTTGACATATGAAGGAAGCGATGCTGATGATGCAGACTTTAATAATATCTACAAACAGTCAATGCTTCTTCTTCCTCAAACAAGCACAACTCCTTGGGATCCTGAAGTAGCAACAACTCCAGGCACATATCTTGCTGTTAAATGTTTGATATATAATGTTTGTGATGGCTCTGAAGTTTTGCTTTATGGTGGTAATGGAGGTCGTTGGGCTTTCGTTCCTGTA
The DNA here is from genome assembly GCA_045603505.1 of Acutalibacteraceae bacterium. Classification (GTDB taxonomy): domain Bacteria; phylum Bacillota; class Clostridia; order Oscillospirales; family Acutalibacteraceae; genus UBA737. Next base: position 2,809 of record JAZUMI010000026.1, on the reverse strand, counting down.
ACATTTAATTGGGAACCTGGTAAAAAATATGTTTACACATTCAACTTCACTCTTGGTGGTAATGCCGGATATGAAGATACTGAAGATGATGGTGAACCTAATAATGTTCCCGTTCTTGTTCCTTTGACAGTTGATGTTACTGTTGATGACTTCCAACCCGGAACAGTATCTCCTAATCCAACTCCAATGGAAACTAACTAATCACAAGATTAGAATAAAATAAGAAACACTCGGTGGAAACACCGGGTGTTTTTTTGTGGTTAATTATGCATAAAGAGTTTTAGACAGAAGTTAGTATGTTTGCAAGCACAAACGCAATAGATATGGAAACGGGGCTCTGCCCCGGACCCCGGTATGTTTTTCATAAATAAAAAATGGCGTTTGATATTTAAGTTGTAAATTTGAAAAAAATAAAAGCTAAAAACTTAAACATAAACGCCTATGCAAAGAAACAAAATTTCATTCAAAGGACAAAGAATTTTCATCGGAATTGATGTTCATAAAGCAAATTGGGAAGTATTTTGTTTGACTGAATCAGGAGCAAACACCCGACATTCGCAAAAACCTTCGGCAAAAGAGCTTGCCACATATTTACATCGCAGATTTCCTGATGCAGAATATCGTGCCGTATATGAATCTGGATTTACCGGCTTTTCAACATATTATGCACTTGAAGAGGTTGATATTGATTGTATTGTTATTAATGCTGCCGATGTGCCGACCACTCAGTATCAGACAATAATGAAAACGGATAAAGTTGATTCCGAAAAGTTGGCCAGGGCTTTAAAGGCCGGGTTGCTTAACCCTATATATGTTTATCCCCGTCAACATCTTGATGACCGAAGTGTAATACGCATACGAAAACGGACTCAGGAAGATCTCACGAGATATAAAGCCCGTATAAAATTCCATTTGTATAGCAATGGCGTAGAAATACCGGAGCAATACAATCGGAATAATCATTGGTCAAAGTCTTTTATGGATTGGTTGCACAATGATGTGTGCCTACTATCGAAATCTCGTAAATCGTTGGACTTGTTGATCGCCCAATTGGAAAGATGTATGGACTCTCTTAAAGAGTGCAATCGCAAATTGGTAGAAATGAGCAGAAGCGACAGATATAAGGAAAAATACAATCTGTTGTGTTCAATCCCGGGAATAGGAGCACGAGTTGCGATGTGCATATTGACCGAAATACAGGATTTTAGCCGTTTTGCGAATGAACGACAGTTCGCTTCTTATATAGGATTAGTCCCAATGAGACATAGTAGCGGAAGTAAAAATCCTGACTGTGAAATGACATTCAGAGGTAATAAACAAATAGGACCAATGCTAATCGAGGCCAGTTGGGTTACCATATCGCGGGACATAGAACTGTCTGCTGCATACCGAACTTATTGTCAACGAATGAAACGCCAAGATGCGATTATTAGAATTGCAAGAAAATTATCTAACAGAATATTTGCTGTGATGAAAACGAATAAGAAATATGATCCGGCATAGCCGAAATACTAATATGACAGTTTTGAGGGCGAGCTTCATCGATACGACTCCTAAAATGTGCTGATGAGTGAATTTCCACTGCATCTATTTACAAAAGATTGTTGCGTATCTCGCTTTTAGACTGAAGCATTAACATGATGGACGGCATAGTCCGTTGCATCTAATAGAAGTTTGTCTGAAAAGCTGTCTTTTTTACTTATAAACTCCCATATTAATTTATATGGGCAAGACTTTATGCGTGTATCCAAAAACGCAGGAATCAATATATTACTGATAATCAATGGTTAAAATATCATAAATATACTCCTTAAATTCGTTTTGCAACATAGAAGAACAAAAAAAGTTTATGTACTTGTGTGCTTGTGTCATATGTGAATAGTTTTGAGAAAATGGCTGAAAGCCGAAACTATTATTAACCTCGGCTATTATTAGGGAGGGCGAGATATTGGTTTTATCGATTTTTCACCTTATTATATAAGAATTTTGGTTAAAAATTTGGAGGAAAGTGTAAAAGTACTTACCTTTACCAAGTTAAATTATGCAATTGTCTAAGACCATGGTTTAACCTGACATGAAAATCCATTTTATTGTTTAACTAAATAATTTTATCATGAACAAAACCTTACGTAAATTTGCGTTTGCCGGAGCAGCATTGCTCTTGGCAGGTTCTGTTGCATCGGCTTTTGTCGATACAGAATCAGCGGGTGACCTCTCGTTTAAAGCAGCGGTTACTCCCACTGCAGGTTCAGCTAATGCATTTGCTTATGGCCTCGACGGCGAATATGCTGCCGGTGCGTTAAATGTAAGCTTCTCATTGAATGCAGCTGCAACCGATGTTAATGTGCTTGTTAAAAACAGCGCAGGTGAAGTTGTTTACACCGAAAAACTCGGAGCTAAAGCAGCAGGTACTCACACTGCAACTGTTAACATGCAAAGAGTTGAAACCGGCGAATACTCATGGGCGGTTTCGGCTGCTACTGCAAAAGAAACTGTAGAACAATTCGTTAACCACAGTTTCTATCACCCCAGTGGTCTTGATGTAGACAACAATCCCTTCAGTGCTTCTTTCGGTACACTTTTCGTTGCAGAAGCTTATACACAAGGCAAAACTTCAGGTTATGTGAGTGCACAAGCCGATGGTTCAGAAGGTGGCGGTCTTTACATGTTTGCTGCCGACGGTACTCAAATCTTGAATAAAGATGGCAGAGGCCGTTTCTTCCCTTCTAACTTGACTTGCCAAGGTCGTAACATTATTGGCTATAATAACACTTCAACGACTTCAGGTGCTGACTTTAACAAAGTTCGC
>JAZUMI010000025.1:0-2937 GCA_045603505.1 Acutalibacteraceae bacterium | reverse complement strand
CAGTCAGTAACGCAGAACCTACCATTGTATGATGTTCAGGTCCATGCATATGACAAGATGGCAATGACATCATTTTTTCTAAAATCTCAATTGGGTTTTTAGAGCTGCTGTTAAAACATATTGAAATGATTTCATCCATTCCGCTTATATGGCACTCATCGCAAACAAAATGACCGTTTACACATCTTGTTTTACTGTTTTGCTTTTTGCGGCAAAGTACACATTCCATTTCTTCGTCGGCATTGAGGTATTCAAGCGGAGCTTTGCAAATCAAACATTCTTCATTCATTAAAATTACCTCTGTAACTTCTTATTTATGTAGCTATTCCACAAATTGGAATTTTTACGTTCTTTTAGGTTTTATCAATTCACCTATCATTGCACCGCCAATAATACACACAGCACCGATAATTTGTATTACGGTCATTTTTTCACCGAGTAATAGTGCGGCAAAAACAACCGCTGACAAAGGTTCCAAATAACCGCATACCGCAACTGTTTGTACAGGAAGTTTTGCAAGTGGTGAAAAATAGAGATAACAACCAATTCCTGTGTTTAGAATACCAAGTATCAAAATCCAACTCCAAGCATTTGCAGGTACATTGATAATAAATCCTTGTTTAATTCCTGTAAATACCGCAACGGTCAAGAAACTAACCACAAGTTGTATGACAGAGTTTTCCATACCACTGATGTTTTTTGATTGCTTATTGAGTGTTACCATAAAGAAATACATCACAGCCGACATTGCACCGCAGAACAAACCCCAAGGATTACTACTACCGACCGCATTGCCGTTTACAAGGAAAATACCAGCAAGTACGGTTGCAAAACCCAATAACTTAGGTGCGGTCAGTTTTTCACGAAAGATAATTGGCGATAGTATCATTACAATGACAGGACCGCAATAATAAAGGAGCGATGATAAACTCACACCTATTTGTTGATATGCTTCGTATAGGAACATCCAACTTGTTCCCATTGCAATTCCAGACAGAACAATAAAGATGGTATCATTTTTGTGGGTCTTAATATGAAACTTACCTTTACCAAGTAAAAATAGAACAATCAGCAAAACACTGCCGATTAAGGTTCGTAAAAACACGATTTCATAACTGCTGAGCGGTATATGACTTGCCACTATTCCGTTAAGGCCAAACAACAATAATGCCATTATGTATTTAATAAATGCTTTGCTATCCATTGGGTACATCTCTTTCAAATTCTTATTTTCCTAACTGTTCGACCTATTGGAATTTGTCGCTCTAACAAACTGAAGATGCTTCTCTATTTAATAATATAATCTTTAACCAATTTCTTATGATATAACACCATAATTATAATAGGCAGAAGAAGACTTCCACAATAAATAACAACAAGAAGCGGCGAATCCCCTACAATTACTCCACCTACAATCCCCAAAACTATAGCTATTCCATATAAAATCCACATGATTCCGTGTTTTCTATTCCACGTTTCAATATCTTTAACATTTTTCTCCAACGGTGGTTTTTCTCCTGAATAAAAAGCTACAGGCTTTTTGCTTTTAATCTGGACCAAGCCAATTCCAAACATAAACATGGCACATATTCCCATTACAATGCAATATATCATAATATTTCCTCTGTTAAATTCTTCTTTATCAAACATTTTCAATCACAAAAAATTAACTTTCATCAAAATCATTTTTCTGCCATCAATCCATCCAGATACTTCTGCAATTCGTCCTTCCTCTCCGGAGAGAGTGCCTTAATGTGTTCAAGAGGATTTTCTATGCCGAGTTCTTTGTACTTAAAGAAACCCATTGTGTGAAAGGGCAGCAGTTCGTATTTTACGGGATTTATATATTTAGCAACTTCTGCGTATTTAGCAATCTCCTCTTCGGAGTCGTTTATTCCGGGAACGACAACAGTTCTGAGCGTTATCCGTACACCGATTTCTTTACAATATTCAATGAATTTTTGTAATTTAGCAAAATCCCCTTTGCAGTATTTTTGAAACTTTTCAGCGTCATAAAATTTCAGGTCGAGTAATATGCCCTGAGCATTTTGAAGCGCAGTTTTTACGTCGTCGGTGAGTTCGACACAACCGCTTGTGTCGAGCATATAGTTTACATCTTTTTCTTTGAGAATAGATGCAACTTCGTTGATGTACGAAGCGTGCAAAAGAGGTTCGCCGCCGGAGAATGTGACTCCGCCGTCGGTTTTGAAATAGGGTTTGTATCGTACAAGTTTGTTTGCAAGTTTTTCTGCGGTCATCTCAGTACCGCTTTGATGCCAGGTGTCGGGGTTGTGACAATATACACAACGAAGAGGACATCCGCAGAAAAAAACAGCGCAGCGCACTCCGTCACCGTCGCGCGCTGCTAAACTCTCTATCGAATGAATATTACATGTGCTCATGGAATGTTCTCGAAATAACTTCTTCCTGTTTGTCTCTCGTAAGCTTGTTGAAGTTTACTGCGTATCCGCTGACACGGATTGTGAGACTCGGGTAGAGTGATGGGTTATTCATGGCATCAATGAGTTTCTGTCTGTTGAGTACGTTTACATTGAGGTGGTGTGCCTCTTGTGCGAAGTACCCGTCAAGAACCGTTGTAAGATTCTTTATTCTGTCTGCTTCGTCTGCGCCGAGCGCGTCGGGAGTGATTGAGAATGTATTTGAAATACCGTCACGGCAACATTCGTAATCAAGCTTTGCTACGGAGTTAAGGCTCGCAAGTGCGCCCTCTGAGTCTCTTCCGTGCATCGGATTTGCACCGGGGGCAAATGCTTCGCCTGCTTTTCTTCCGTCAGGTGTAGCACCTGTTTTCTTTCCGTACATAACGTTTGAAGTGATTGTAAGAATCGAAAGTGTATGGATAGCTCCTCTGTATGTCGGAGTTTTGCAAAGCTCTTTGTAGAAATATTCTACGAGATGTGCACCGATCATATCAAC
>JAZUMI010000024.1:0-4677 GCA_045603505.1 Acutalibacteraceae bacterium | reverse complement strand
CAACTCTTACTATGTAGCAAACGGATGCCGTAACAATAATACAACAGGCTTTATCCAACAAGATGGCAAAGCGCATTACGTATTAAAGGGTGTATGGCAGAAAAACTTCACAGGTCTTATGGATCACTCTAACGGAAATTCTTATTATGTACAAAACGGATGCCGTAACAATAATACAACAGGCTTTATCCAACAAGATGGCAAAGCACATTACGTATTAAAGGGTGTATGGCAGAAAAACTTCACAGGTCTTGTGAAACACTCAAACGGCAATTCCTACTATGTAGCAAACGGATACCGCAACAATAATACAACAGGCTTTATCCAACAAGATGGCAAAGCGCATTACGTATTAAAGGGTGTGTGGCAGAGAAACTATACAGGTCTTGTAAAACACTCAAACGGCAACTCTTACTATGTAGCAAACGGATGCCGTAACAATAATACAACAGGCTTTATCCAACAAGATGGCAAAGCGCATTACGTATTAAAGGGTGTATGGCAGAAAAACTTCACAGGTCTTGTAAAACACTCAAACGGCAACTCTTACTATGTAGCAAACGGATGCCGTAACAATAATACAACAGGCTTTATCCAACAGGATGGCAAAGCGCATTACGTATTAAACGGTGTATGGCAGAAAAACTATACAGGTCTTGTAAAACACTCAAACGGCAATTCCTATTATGTAGCAAACGGATGCCGTAACAATAATACAACAGGCTTTATCCAACAAGATGGTAAAGCACATTATGTATTGAACGGTGTATGGCAGAAGAACTTTACAGGCTTCTTCCACCATTCAAACGGCAACTACTATTATGTACAAAACGGATGTCGTAATAATGTAACAGGCACTGTTAAAGTTAGCGGTAAAACCTATACAGTTAAAAATGGTGTTCGTGTTTAACTAAGTTTTAAGGGATTGCGATTAAAGTTCGCAATCCCTTTTTACATTATTTGACAAAAACATATTGTTCTTGACTTAACATAGATAAAATGTTACAATGTCAGTTGTAAGTCAAAATTGGTGATTTACAATATTTAATGTAAAATTTTGGTTTTTTCAAGTTTTTGGAGGTTAAGAATGAATAAAAAGCGTATTGGAATTACATTTGCCATTATGGCACTTGATTTTATTTGTATTGCTTGTTCTTTTTTTGCGGCACTTTTATTGCGCTTTGATTTTGCGTTTTCAGAAATTGAGCCCAGATTCATTTCTGGTTATATAAAAATTATGCCATTTTGGGCAGTATTTTGTATAATCGTTTTTGCTTGCTTCAAGTTGTATAAAAGTATTTGGAGTTTTGTTGGTATAAGTGAGTTAATCAGAGCAGTTTCCGCTTATGCTGTGTTATTTGTTGTTGGCTTTGCAGGTTATTTTGTTTTGCCGATAATTATGCCGCGTTCGTTTTATTGTATAGGTTTTGTATTGAGTTTCTTTGCTACTTTGGGTTTGCGTTTTTCTTATAGATTTTATCTTACTATTAAACACAGAGTGCATGACCATAAACCTGAAAATGAAGATTTAACTAATATTATGATAATCGGTGCAGGCGAAGCGTGCCGTATGCTTATTAAAGAAATCGTGAGTTCAAGCTATATTAAGGGTAGGGTTGCATGCGTTATTGACGATAATCCGCTCAAACAAGGCAACCTTATTGAAGGTGTTGAGATAATCGGTGGCAGAGATATGATTGTTAAAGCGGTTGCTCAACATCATATTGATAAGATTATTTATGCTATCCCAAGTGCCGATGCGGCAACCAAAAAGGAAATAATGGATATTTGTAGTCAAACAAAGTGCGAACTGCAAACAGTTCCGGGTGTATATCAGATTATAAACGGCGATTTAAGCGTAACTTCACTCCGTAATGTTGATGTGCAGGACCTTCTTGGAAGAGATGCTGTTAAGGTTAATATGGATGAGATTTATCGTTATTTATCAGGTAAGGTTATCCTCGTAACAGGCGGTGGCGGTTCAATCGGTAGTGAACTTTGCCGTCAGATTGCAAAAACCCATCCTAAACAGTTGATTATATTCGATATTTATGAGAATAACGCTTATGCAATTCAGATGGAGTTGAGACGTGAATGTCCGGAACTCAATCTTGAAGTGCTTATCGGTTCTGTTAGAAATACTGCAAGACTTGATTATGTTTTCAATAAATACCGTCCTAACATCGTTTTCCATGCTGCTGCGCATAAACACGTGCCGCTTATGGAAGATAGTCCTAACGAGGCAGTTAAAAACAATGTTTTTGGAACTTTGAAGCTTTCAAGAGCAGCTGCACAGTATGGTGTTGAAAAGTTCGTATTAATTTCAACAGATAAGGCAGTTAACCCGACTAATATAATGGGTGCAACAAAACGTCAGTGTGAAATGGTTGTTCAGATGATGAATCGTAAGAGTGATACTGATTTCGTTGCGGTTCGTTTTGGTAACGTTCTTGGAAGTAACGGAAGTGTTGTGCCACTATTTAAAGAACAAATTGAGCGTGGCGGTCCTGTAACCGTAACACACCCCGATATCAACCGTTTCTTTATGACTATTCCGGAGGCTGTTTCTCTTGTGTTACAGGCAGGTTACTACGCTCATGGCGGAGAAATATTTGTTCTTGATATGGGACAACCTGTAAAAATTGCAGATATGGCAAGAAAACTTATCAGACTTTCAGGATATGAGCCTGATGTTGATATTAAAATTGAATATACAGGTCTTCGTCCGGGCGAGAAACTCTATGAAGAGCTTCTTATGGATGAAGAGGGACTTGCAGAAACCGAGAACAAGCTTATTCATATTGGTAAGCCAATTGAAATGGATGATGAACTCTATGAGCGTCAGCTTGAAAGATTAGAAAAAGCTTGTAAGGAAGAAAGCGAGAATATTAAGGAAATTGTTGCTGAAATCGTAACAACCTATAAAGCTGAAAGCTTAAAATAAAAAAGTATCCGAATGGGTAACCATTCGGATACTTTTGTTTATTTATTTAATATTTCTTCTAAAACATTACCAATTTTTTGCGCCATTCTATAAAAACCTAAATCGTTAGGGTGTAAACTGTCAACCGTGCAGTCACAAGCATTTTCACCGCCATAAAGAGTTTCGCCATCAAGGAAATAAACATTTTTATCCCCGTTTTCCAAAGCGTAGTTATAGGTTTCGATAATGGTTTTCTTTTGTGCTTTAACAAAGTCGGGTCCTATAAAGGATAGTGGCCTTGAAATAAGTATTATAGGCGTTTCGGGTTGAACCTTTCTAAAGGATGTATAAACATTTTTATGCGTCTTCTTCAGATGCTCAGTTGTTGCGGCATTATGGTCATAATCGCAAACGAAAACGCTCATATCGAGGGAAGAGATGTAGTCAATTATTTCCTGTTCTCCTTTAGCATTACCTGAAAAACCAAGATTAATAAAATCAACATCAAATTTTCTGTTGATGAATGCTTGATAAGAATTTCCGGGACGAGAAGCGCATCCGCCTTGAGTTATAGAGGAGCCATAGTAAACAAAAGGTTTTATATCTTTATATTTAGCACCTTCTCCCAAATATGAGCCTTTTTTAATTCCTATTTCAAGCTCACAAACTCCGTCATATAACGGGAAGTTTACTGTATAACAGTTAACTGAATTACTATAGGGAGTGTAATAAAGGCTTTTATAGGTTGCAAAACCTCCGCCAAGTGGTAATCTAGGTGGAAAACCGAACAAAAAGGTATGCTCATTTTCGTTATCAATATATAGGTCAAAACCGCTTTGACCCGTTGCAGGCATGTGCGGCATTGGAACAGTATCTTTTGGCATTATTGCTCGAATTGCTATATAAGGCGAATCGGTAGAAAAACGCACTCTACCGCCCGATGTGTGAGTATGAAGACTATATACACCTTCACTAACGCTTTTGGCAACATCGCTTGGCATACGCTTAAAAATATCTTCAGTTAAAGGATTATAAAGTCCGTATATTGTAAACGGTGTTTTCTTTACGTTGAACCATTGAACATCGACCAATTCTTCTATCTCAAGATTTGCAAAGTTTTTATCGATTTTTTCTATTCCCATAACACACCTCGCATGTGTTTTTTGAATTATAACATACCAAAAAATAAAAAACAAGAATGTTCGCCAATGTTAAGAAATCAAGTGTTTTTTTACAATTCGTTAATACATACTTAATTGACAAAAGGAAATATATATATTATAATTTTAGTAATTAGAGGAAGAAGGTGTGAGAATGAAGAGGCCTGTGATTGATTATAGAAAACTGCGCTTCTCAAATCTCAATTCTAGTGAATTCCGTCATCTTTGGTATTTATCTTTTTGGCCGATTTATTTAGTTGCGTTCTTTTTATTAGAAGCGTATCCAATAAGTGAAAATTATTTTGCAATTCATTGCAAGCTTGATGATTATATCCCTTTTTTAGAAGTGTTTGTCATTCCTTATGTGTTTTGGTATGTGTTTATGTTTTCAATGCATATCTATACGCTTTTATATAATATATCGGCATTTAAACGGATGATGATTTTTTTTAGTGTTTCTTTCGGAATTTCGGTGTTTATCTTTGTTGTTTTTCCAAACGGTCAGGATTTGCGAGCCACCGAAATAGCAAGGGATAATCTTTTAATGGATATTGTTAGAGGACTTTATGCCGCCGATACCAATACCAATGTTTT
>JAZUMI010000023.1:0-3913 GCA_045603505.1 Acutalibacteraceae bacterium | reverse complement strand
ATCCGTTAATTCCAAATCTATCTATGGGATACTATTTGGTCGTAAAAATGAACTCCGTAAGTAAGTTTTTTATTCTTACTTACGGAGTTGCTTATATCTCTGTATTTGTAATTTCAAGAGCATCATAGCTGTGCAAAATTTACACCGCTATAATCAAAGAATAGCCACTTACAAATTTCGGCATAATAATCTTCAAATTTAATCTGTTCAACGATAGCTTTGTTCCTGTGAGCTGACCTAAAGCAAGACTGTTTTTAAATGTCCAAAAGAATTATATTGTTTTCTTTAAAAATATTTTAAATCTCATATAAATGGACCTAGAAGCCATATTTTAGGGAGAAATCTTTGAAATATGGCTTTATAAGTTCAAAATTATAAAGTGAGGATTTGAAATGAAAAAACACAGTAGTACAACTGAATGGGAAAACAATTTCAGAGAAAGAATCAGAAAGCTTATGGAACGGGATAAAATTTCCGCAAGGGATTTGAGTCTGGCACTCGGATATAACGAAGGATATATAAGCAGAATTCTAAAATGCAGAATCGATCCGTCATTTAAGGCAATGATGGATATTATATTGTTTTTTGATATGAGTCCGGTAGAATTTTTTTCCGAGGATGATTTATAAGGTCATAAATTTTAGTGCTTTTTTCTTGAAAAATAAAAACTCTTTCTTAAATTTTAAGTGTCATCTTAAAATTTTGAGAAGGAGTTTTTTAAATGTTTGTAAGCCTTAAGGGCTTGGTATGGTAAATGGATAGTATCTTATATATGAAAATATCAAAGATGACGAAAAAGGTACTGTTAAAATTCAGGCTTACAGGGCTGCTGAAAATACTGTAAGCCGAAGATGCAGATTTAGTCTGTGGACGAAAATTTGCAGCAGCAAAACCTGAGCGGTGACAGGTGTATCATCGCTGCTACCGTGAAAGGCACGGCTGAAAATAAGTTGGCTTGATTGTATTTTTCAGTATTAAAATCAAGCGACCGAAGTTACGGGATTTAATCGGTAATGAAAATCCTTGCCATAACACTGCTTTGAGGTGAACCGATCCATTGAATCGGTATATGGCATTGCGTTATCTTTTCTCTTATGGGAAAGAGGCTTGGAACAAATCCAAGTATACGCTGGAGCTTGCTCCATATTGCTCAACCTTTGTTACAACTAAATATGATGCTCATTTAGAAAGAATAATAATTATCTTTTTGAAAGTTATTTTGAAATTATACTTTCATTTTGAAAGACGCCGGTTTCTATATTTCTAATTAAAGAAAGATAGAAACGCACCCGAAGGTTCTCCTTCGGGTGCGGCGTCAAGGCATAGTACACCGAGTTAGTAAAAGAAAATGAGAGAAACAAATAAATTTTCAAGTAAAAAGTCCTTGGGTGTACTATGCCTTGCTGTCATTTTGATATGCTGTATGACACAGTTTTGATATGATATTTCGATATGATTTGTTACTGTTATTTTGAAATTACTAATTTTGAAAAAATAAACTCTTTTTGAAATTAATATATAATTATCATTTTGAAATGCGCGCGAAATTTTCGTTCTTAAAATTATTCCGCATAAAGAACTAGAAAAAATAAAAATTTCGTACGCAACTATATGATTTCTAAAATCATATTAATAGTTGTTGTTTTCTTGAAAATTAAATTTTATTCCTTATATATTATTATCCGAAATTTTGGTACACAGCTTCGAGAAGGTCATAGATGCTGTGAATTAGAATTCGGATAAATCGGATATTGGAGTAGGTCGTAGAAGTTCTTAGTGAAAATCTGATAGGTCGATTTAAGGGGTTGATGGAGGTAAATTTATGATTTTTTAAAATAGAAAGGAGGGAAATTATATGAAACTAACACCTGAAGAACAGGAAGTAAAAGCAGAAAACAAAAGTCAAAATTTATTGAATCAGGTTATACCTGTAATAAAAAGGTCAACAGAAGGCGCGTATGAATCACAAAGACGGTATACTGCGACTGCTAAGAGGTTTTGTAAGTATCTCGGTGGCAACACTAATCTTCAAAATTTTAAGAATGTTGAAGTACGGCATGTGCGAGGTTATGTTGAACATCTTCAAAGCGGCGGATGTAAACCGGGGTATATCTTAACTGAGCTTTCTGCAATTAAGTGGATTCACTGCCGAATGAATCCAAAAAGAAATTTGCCTAAGAGTAATAGAAGTTTTTTGGTGGCTAGGCGACAATTATATAAATTAGATAAATCTATACTCAAACACGAATTTGACGGACTTATTAAAACTGCTTTAAGAATGAATCGTACTGATGTGGTTATTGAGGCATATATGGACAGATACTTTGGACTTCGCCATGAGGAGTTTGTAACCCTTCGTGTGCATCAAATTGAGTATGCTCTTAAATATAAACAGCTCAATCTTAAAAATACTAAGGGCGGTCAGGAAAGGGATATACCTGTTGAAACCAAACTGCAGGAGAATATTTTGAAAAGGGTACTGGCTTTTGCAAAGAAAAACGGTAAACGCTCTATGGATTATGTTATTTGTGATAACCATAAAGATAGCGTTAGAAATAAAAAGAAGTCCTTGGAAAATTGGATGAATAACAATAAGAAAAACTTTGTAGACCCCGAACGTACAAAGTACCGTAAACCTGGTAAAAGACCGCGAGACACGACAATTCATTGGCATAGCCTCAGACATTCGTATTATCAGGAAACTAAAGCCCGATTAAAAGCAGAAGGAAGGCTTACCGATTCACAAATAGAAAGAGAACTGTCAGAATGTATGGGTCACCACCGAAATGATGTTAATAATACCTATTCCGATGAGCTTGAGAGAATAAAATAATTGGTATTTTAAAAAGAAGAAGGAGAAGTTTAAATGTTTAAAATTGAAATGCCCGCCTCCGGCAGAAACGGAGGCAATAAAAAATAAGGAGGTACAGCCTATTGAAAAAGATTTCCCTTGAAGAACTGAAGGAAAAATTTAAAAACGCACCCACTTCACATCAGGTGTTTCAGATAGAAGGAGTATCCTATACTGTTGTCAGTCATTATACGGGCGATAAGGATATCGATAAAGTTGTAAAAAATATTGCTTTAAATAAGGCTTATGAAGATATGAAAATACACTCGGCATAATGCCGTTTTATCATCAATTCGGCTTGATTGTATAAGCTAAATATGGTATAATATATATACATACAATCAAGCTGCTTTGACGGAAAAGGAGTAAAAAAATAAAAATGTCAAAGCTACAATTTAATAAAAAAGCAGGTCTTTATTATAGGCTATCAAAGGATGATGAACGAGCCGGAGAATCTTTGTCAATTGAGAATCAAAAGCTTATATTGGAAAGGTATGCCAACGAAAAAGGTTTTGAGATTATTGACGAATATATTGATGACGGTTATTCAGGAACCAACTTTAACCGTCCGGGTGTAAAACGGTTACTTGAGGATGCGCAAAGTGGCAGAATTGATACAATTATCGTTAAGGATTTGAGTCGTTTCGGGCGTAATTATATTGAGGTTGGACAGTATACTGAATATATCTTTCCTGCGTATAATGTTCGGTTTATCGCTGTTAATGATAATGTGGATTCGGCTATCCAAAAGGATGATGACTTGGACACCACGCCTTTGAAAAATATTTTTAACGAATGGCACTCAGCCAGCACAAGTCGTAAGATTCGCAGAGTTATTGAGGCGGGAGCAAGAGCTGGCAAATATCGAGCTTGTTATGCACCGTATGGGTATGTAAAGGGAACGGATGAAAAGAAATTACCTGTAATAGATGAACCGGCGGCAAGTAATGTTCGCAGAATGTTTGAAATGCGTGCAAGTGGTATCAGCCCTAATAAGATTGCACAAACCTTTAATGACGAGCATATACCGATACCATCAGATTATAAGGAAGAAAAATTCGG
>JAZUMI010000022.1:0-15850 GCA_045603505.1 Acutalibacteraceae bacterium | reverse complement strand
ACTAATGCCCTTATTTTCATATCTTTCTTTAAGTGACTCGCAAAAGTAAAGGTAGTAGAGAAGGTTTTTATCTCCCTCTTCGCAGTCGGTAGGATAATCGTTAATTGTAATAGAGGTATCTATTTCATAATTTTCAAGTGCTGCTAAAAATTCCTCATCAAACCTTGAAGGAAATTCAAGCGTATAATACCATTTTTTAATTATTTCTTTAGTTTGCATAGTTATCACCTCGTACAAGTATATCACCTCGTACAAGTATATCACATAAGGAAATATGTGTCTATATAATATGTTTACTTAAGCCTTTTTACTTTTATAGTTCTTGTAGCAAAAATCAAAAATTTCCTGCTTTACTTGTCCAAAAGTTTTGTTTTTATGGTAAATAAGATAGGAATTTCGTGTGAATTCATAATCCGTTACCGTTATTTTGCGAAGTCCACCGTTGGTAAGTTGGCGAGTAAGAAGACCTTCTGGCATAATAGTAACACCAAGATTTTGCACAGCGGCCGATATAAGAGCCTGATTACTGATAGATTCCATAACCGGAGTTACAACAATATTTTCAAGAGCAAATATATGGTTTAAGAATTCTCGAGAAACACTTTCATCCTCACGAAGCAGTAAATCATACCGACAAAGCTCTTTGAGGGTCACTTCACAAGGCATATCATATTTTTTACCGCAAACAGCAATAAGTGTGTTGCAGTCAACAAGTTTTGATTCAATATGCGGACTCGAGGGTTTACCCTGAATAAAAGCAAAGTCTAAAACACCATTTAATATTTTGTTTTGAATAATAGAGGTTTGATTGATAGAAACCTGAAAGTCTATTTCCTCAAAGTTTTCCTTGAGATTTCGCAATAGCCAAGGTAATTTTTGTTTTCCTATGGTAAGTGAAGAACCGATTTTTAAAAGCGGCTTTTTGGAAGCATTCAGTGCTTGTTCTTCAAACGCATCAAATGCCGAAACCGCCTCCTGCGCCTTGATTAGCAATGCCTTGCCTTCATCGGTTAATAAAAGGCGTTTGTTTATTCTTTCAAATAATTTTATATTATAGTTCTTCTCAATTTCGGAAATAGTATTACTAACAGCCGGTTGAGCAATAAAAAGTTCCTCTGCTGCCTTGGTCATATTTTCGTGCTTGCAAACGCATATAAACACCTTTAAATGTCGTACAGTCATATAAGCCTCCATATATAACGATTTAGTTATGATAACAATAATATTATAATATTTTACTTATTGATTGTCAACTGCTAAAATATGTGAGGAAAATAAAAAAAGGAGAAAAATGGAAATGGAAATTACACAAATTTTAGAATTGCTCGGTGGACTTGCACTCTTTCTTTATGGAATGCAAATGATGAGCAGCGGTCTTGAAGATGCCGCAGGAAACAAAATGAAGAGGCTTTTAGAAAAATTAACCTCAAATAGATTTTTGGGCGTTTTAGTGGGTGCCGGAATAACTGCGGTTATTCAATCATCATCGGCTACAACGGTTATGGTGGTTGGTTTCGTTAATTCGGCTATGATGACACTAAAACAAGCGGTTTGGATTATAATGGGTGCAAATATAGGAACAACCATTACGGGACAACTTATTGCACTTGATGTGGGAATGATAGCACCGCTTATGGCATTCTTCGGTGTTGCGATGATAGTTTTCCTTAAAAGCCCCAAAGTGCATCATATAGGAAAAATTTTAGCGGGTTTAGGCGTTTTATTCATCGGTATGGGTATGATGAGCGATGCGATGGTTCCGCTTCGCGAATCGCAAACCTTTATAAATTTAATGACAAGGTTTTCGAATCCCGTTTTAGGTATTTTAGCAGGTGCGGTATTTACTGCAATAATACAATCATCTTCTGCTTCGGTTGGTATCCTACAAGCATTGGCGATAGCAGGTGTTATTGATTTTAAAGCGGCAGTGTTTGTGTTATTCGGTCAAAACATTGGTACCTGTATTACCGCAGTTCTCGCTTCAATCGGAACAAACAGAGCGGCAAAAAGAACAACGATAATTCACCTTTTGTTTAATACGATAGGAACAACAGTGTTTACAATAGCATGTCTTTTGCTTCCTGTTACCGATTGGGTAGCTTCGATTACCCCTGATAATATGACGCAGCAAATTGCTAATATGCACACAATTTTTAACATCACAACAACAATTTTACTTCTTCCGTTCGGCGCATATTTAGCAAAGCTTGCGGAAAAACTTTTGCCCGATTATCAAGCGAAAACAACAACTCTTCAAAGTCTAACCGAGGAATTTCGCCGCGGAAATATCAGTCTTGGTTTGACCGCAGTTCATACCGATATGCTAAAACAGGAAATTTCTAAAATCATTTCGCTTTCAACCGAAAATCTTAAAAAGGCATATAATTCGGTGCTTGAGGGCGATAACGGACTAATTGAAGAAATTACCACAACCGAAGAAAATATTGATGCACTCAACAAAGAAATTTCACAGTATATATCAAAAATACTTGTTCACAACAATAATACCGAAAATGTTGCCGATATTGAGCAGTATTTTCTTATCACGGGAAATGCCGAGCGAATTGGCGACCACGCATTTAATATCGCAGGATATACCGAGGTTATAAAAGCGCATAACATTGAATTTTCTAAAGGTGCACAAAACGAAATAATGAAAATGAGCGAACTCACCGAGAGCGCACTTCAAAAAGCACTTAATATTGAACAGGATAGAGAAAAATGGATGGCAAGCGTTGAGGAGATTGAGCAAACTATTGATGATATGACCGAAGAATACCGCCAAAAACATCTTGAACGTATGCGCAAAGGCGAGTGCTCCGAAGAGGCTTGTATACTCTATTCTGAACTTTTAACCGATTTTGAACGTGTTGGCGACCATATACTGAATATCGCCGAAGCGTTTGCAAAAATTCCGGCATAAACGAAAGTTTTTATAAAATAAAAAAGAGCAAGGTGTAAACCTTGCTTTTATAATTCGTGGCGAAGCCAGAATAGTATAAATAAAAATCCCGCTCTCTTACGAGAACGGGATTTTTGGAGCTGCTAACCGGAATTGAACCGGTGACCTCATCCTTACCAAGGATGTGCTCTACCATCTGAGCCATAGCAGCATTTTTATTAAGCCTTAATATTATATGATAAAGAGAGAGCGTTGTCAAGTAAAAAATTAAATATTTTTGTGTATGAATTTTCTCTGCCTTTCTAATAATTATATTATACTCTCATTATTTGAAAGGCGGTTTTTTCTTGGAACTTGCAATAATTATCATTAGTATTTTGATTATAGTGGGGATTCTTCTTTACTTTTTCAGTATTGCTTTTGTTCGAAAAAAGGGTAAGGATATCGAAAATTTTGAGAATGCGATAAAACGCACCTTGCTTCCATATAAAGAGCAAATAAAAGAAGGTATTGATTATATAAATTCTCAAAGGTGCAGGGAGGTTTATATAAAAAGTTTCGATTCACTTAGTCTTTTTGGTAGACTTTATGAAAAAGAGGATTCAAAAGGAACAATAATACTTTTTCACGGTTATCGCTCATTTGCAAAAAGAGATTTTTCGTGTGCTGTTAAAATGTATTTGGAAAAGGGACTGGATGTATTGCTTGTAGACCAACGCTCTCATGGGAAGAGTGAAGGAAAACTTATAACCTTTGGTATAAAAGAAAGGTTTGATGTGATAGCCTGGATAGACTATATAATCAAGGAAAAGGGTATAGGTGAGCAGATTTTACTTGGCGGTATGTCTATGGGCGCAACAACGGTGCTGTTAAGTGCAGGTCTTGGGCTTCCGCAAAATGTAAAAGGAATCATAGCCGATAGCGGATTTACTTCACCCGTAGATATAATTAAAAAGGTTGCAAAGGATAATTATAATGTGGGCGGCGCACTAATACTTCCGATTTTTGACTTTTTCTGTAAAATTTTCGGTGGATTTTCGTTATATGGGGTGAACACACAGGATGCAGTTAAAAAATCTCGTGTGCCCATTTTGCTTATTCACGGCAAATCTGATAATTTTGTACCCTGTGATATGTGTAGAGAAAACTATGAATGTGCGCTTTGTGAAAAGGATGTATTGCTTGTTGAAAATGCGGGACACGGACTTGGTTTTTTCTTTGATAAGGAAACTATGCAAGAAAAAGCCTTTCAGTTTATTGAAAGAAACATCATTTAACTCTAAAACTTGTATTGACTTTTCTTAAATTTAATAATAGAATATAATTAATAAAAATGGGGTGGTGCAGAGATGAAAAGGAGAACAAAAACCTTACTTGGCTTAATACTTGTTATTTGTATGGTAATGAGTCTTAGTTCGTGCAGTAAGGTTGATAAAAATTATGGCGTATCGATGCCAGAAACCACTTCCTCCGAAACTTCAAGTGTTAGTAATACACAAAGTAAAGAGTATAGTTATCCTGCAATTATGTCGGATGATGAAGTTATGCCTAAGTTTTTCGATATAAGCCTTTATGATGAAGAAAACTATGCTGATGTTTATCTTGGTAAAAACTTCCAAATAGATGCGGTTTATGATGGTGTTCAAATTAACCTTCCAATTACCTATAAGGAAATCGAAAAACTTGGCTTTGAACTTGTTGGGAACGATAAATATAACGAAAAATCTTCAATTCTTGCGGGCAAAACAGTGGAGGTTGAACTTCAAAACGAAAACGGTAATAAATTAACCGCTTACTTCCATAATACTGAAGATTCATCTGTAAAACTTAAGAAGTGTAACATAGTAAAATTGAAAATTGAGGAGAATGTATTCTTAAGTGATGAGGATAGTGAAACAGGAAAGTTCAATATCAACGGGCTTAACGAAAGAATGGTTATGACCGATGTTATTGATGTTTTAGGCGTACCTTCGCATTTCTACCGAGAGGGAGATAATAAGTATTATCTTGATTACTTCATCTCTAAGGAGGATCGCCGAAACGGTATCACCGTTTGGGTTGATGTTGAGGATGATGTGATAACCGCAATTGAATTTTCAATGTATAGCAAAAATAAAAAATAATTTAGGCTGTCGTTTGACAGCCTTTAGTTTAGGGTGAATTTTATGAGTGAAAAAACATATTTTAAACCGGCAGATATATTATTGCCAAAAGAAAAGTTCGAAAAATGGGCGGTTGTAGCCTGTGACCAATATACTTCAGAGCCTGAGTATTGGAAAGATGTTGAAAATTTTGTTGGTAAAGATTTTTCTGCATATAATATAATTCTTCCCGAAGCATATTTGGGCGGTGATACTGCTTCGCGAATAGAAAAGATTAATTCTAATATGAGTGATTACATAGAGAACGGTTGTTTTAATGAGTATAATGATATTTTCGTTTATGTTGAGCGCACCGATAGCGTTGGAAATATCCGCAAAGGTTTAGTTGGCGTTATCGACCTTAACGATTACGATTATAATAAGGGAAGTAATGCGCTTATTCGTGCAACCGAGCAAACAGTTCTTGAGAGAATTCCGCCGAGGGTTGAAATCAGAAAAGATGCTCCCCTTGAAATGCCCCATGTAATGCTTCTTATTGATGACAATAACAATTCGGTTATCGGTATTGCCGAGGCGCACAAAGAAAAGCTTGAAAAACTTTATGATTTTAATCTAATGCAAAATAGCGGAAGCATTAAGGGATATAAGGTTACATCTGATTTTACTGAGGCTATAAATAACGCTTTAGAAGGTCTTATAAAAAATGAGGGGGATATGCTCTTTGCAGTGGGTGACGGTAACCATTCACTTGCAACCGCAAAGGAATGCTATAACCTTAACAAAAACGAAAAATCAAGATATGCCCTTGTTGAAGTGGTTAATATTCACGATGCTTCACTCGAGTTCGAGCCGATTTATAGAACAGTTTTCGGTGTAAACCCCGAAGAACTAATTAGTGCATTTATCGAAACTTGCGGTGGCGAATATGATGGCGCAAATGCACAAAAATTCACCTGCCTTTACGGAGAAACAAAAAAAGAAATTTCGGTTAAACCCACTTCAAAACTTGCAGTTGGAACACTTCAAAGTTTTCTCGATGAATATCTAAAGGGAATAGATGGTGCCGAAATAGATTATATCCACGGAGAAAAGGTTGTTGAAAATCTTTCAAAGCGTGAAAACACCATTGGATTTATCTTTGAAGGAATGGGCAAAAGCGAACTGTTCACAGCGGTAATGCAGGACGGCTCACTGCCGAGAAAAACATTTTCTATGGGTCACGCAGCCGATAAAAGATTTTATATCGAAGCAAGAAAAATAAAATAATAAAAAGCCGAGATTATCTCGGCTTTTATTTTTTACAAGTAACCTCTCATATTCTTTGAAAGTTCCCCTTCAATTTTTATGAGCTTTTTAGCAATATCCTTTGATTTTTCATCGGCGGCAGCATATTTGTTAAGGTATTTACTTAAAGATTTAACACCCATATCGCAACCGTCAACCATAAGGTCGGCAATGGTTTCATCCGATTCGTTCATAACGAGCTTAACATTGGTCTTAAGCCAAGACATTCCTTTTGCCATCGGGTTTGGCTCTTTTCCGTCATCGTGATAGCGGTCAAGAAGCTCGGTGATTTCATCCTGTAATCTCTTATGCTCATCGGAGCAGTTTAATAGAAGTTTGCGAAGCTCTTCGTGTTTAACATAGTCAATCACATCGTCAATAGAAGATATACCCATCTTTATTCCGGCATCGCATTCGCGCAAAAGTTTTATGGTATCTTGTTCAATCATAATAATTCTCCTTGTGGTTTTCTTTTAGTATTTACTGCAAATTCAAAATAAAACATATTTTTATGCAACTTCTCATACAATTGAACAGTAGCTAAAGGATTGGATATTGATACTTTGGCTAATTAGGAGTTGATTGTATGAGTATACTTTATGAGGATAGAGCAGAAATATTAGGTGAGTACATAACACGCACAGGCGCAACCGTTAGAGCAGTTGCAAAAGTGTTTAAGGTTAGCAAATCAACAGTACATAAAGATGTAACGCAAAAGCTTCGCAAAAATAATCCCGCTTTATATAACGAGGTTAAAAAGGTGCTTGAGAAAAATAAAAGCGAACGGCATATCCGAGGAGGAATGGCTACAAGAAGAAAATATAAAGGAGAATAAAAAATTTTAAAAAAGTGTTGACAAATTAAAAACGTGGTGGTATACTGTAAAAAATTGATAAAGGCTATGACGAAGTCGGTTGAGTTCTAAAGCTTTCAGAGAGTCGGTGGTTTGGTGCAAACCGATAGTTGACGTTCTCGCAAACCTATCCCTTCCGAGCCGGAAATTTGAACGAAGAAATTTTAGTAAAGTTCCCCGTGATTGCTGCGTAAATGCATAAGGATTGTTAGATCCTGAGTGGCGGTTTTAATCGCAATTTGAGTGGTACCGCGGATGTTAAGATTGTAACACCCGTCTCAAAGATTGAGACGGGTGTTTTTTATTTTTGAAAAACAAAAATTTTTAGGAGGTATGAAAAATGTCAACAGCAGGAACAGATAAGCTATACGAGGTGGCTTTGCGAATTAGGGAGATGCGTGAAATTGCCGGTATTAGTGAAAGTGAAATGGCTGAGAAGACAGAGGTCTCCGTTGAAGAATATAGAAATTATGAGGCAGGGAAACTTGATTTTCCTTTTACCTTTATCCATAAGTGCGCATTAACTTTCGGTATCGATATGACCGATTTGCTCGAGGGTAGAAGCGCATTGCTTTCTTCCTACACTGTAACCCGCAAGGGTAAGGGTCAGCAAACTGCAAAAGAGGAAGGAATTGAAATTCAAAACTTAGCGCCTCTTTTCCGTAAAAAGCTTGCCGAACCTTATTGGGTTAAATATGAGTTTGATGCATCACTACAGGATAAGCCTATCCACCTAACAAAGCATTCTGGTCAGGAGTTCGACCTTGTGCTAAAAGGTCAACTAAAAGTTCAGGTTGGTGATAATGTTGAGGTGCTCGGTGAGGGCGATAGCATCTATTACAACAGCTCAACCCCTCACGGTATGATAGCCGTTGGCGGAGAGGACTGTGTGTTCTGTGCAGTTGTTCTTTCGGGCGAGGATGTTAAGGAAGAGGTTGTCAGGAAGAGCATCGCAACTGCTCGAAAGACCGAAAAACTCGTTTGTTCGAAGTTTATTGATGAGAAGGTTGATGAAAACGGATGTCTTCAGTCAATTTCCTTCCCGAATCACGAGAAATTCAACTTTGGCTTTGATATCGTTGATGAAATAGCCGATGCTTATCCTGATAAGCTTGCTATGCTTCATGTTGATAAAAATATGGTTGAGCGCCGATTCACCTTCAAGGATATCAAGCGAGCATCAAACCAATGCGCAAATTATTTCACTTCGCTTGGAATCAAGCGTGGTGACCGAGTAATGCTCGTGCTTAAACGTCACTATCAGTTCTGGTTTAGTATGGTAGCACTTCATAAACTCGGTGCAATAGCGATTCCTGCAACAAATCAATTAAAAGACCACGATTTTGAATATCGCTTTAATGCTGCTGGTGTTTCGGCTATTATATGCACCGCCGATGGCGATGTTTCGGATATAGCCGATAGAGCGGCAGCCAATTGCCCACAGGTTAAAACGAAGATACTTGTTGGAGGTCAAAAGGATGGATGGCACAACTTTGATGCCGAATATAGTCTTTTCTCAGGCAAATATGAGAGAAGCGAGGATGCCTCTTGCGGAGATGAAGCAGCTCTCATGTTCTTCACTTCAGGAACAACAGGAAATCCGAAAATGGCTTCTCATAAGCACACATATGCGCTCGGTCATTATGTAACTGCAAAGTATTGGCATTGTTGTGAGAGAGATGGACTCCACCTCACCATTTCGGATACAGGTTGGGGCAAATCCCTTTGGGGCAAGCTATATGGACAGTGGCTTTGTGAAGGAGCAGTGTTCGTGTATGACTTTGACCGTTTTTCAGCGGCTGAAATACTCCCTATGTTTGCAAAGTATCAAATAACAACCTTCTGCGCACCACCCACAATGCTTAGAATGTTAATTAAAGAAGACCTTTCTAAATATGATTTATCTTCAATTCACCATATGACAACGGCGGGTGAGGCGCATAACCCCGAAGTTTCCCGTCAGTTTGAGGCGGCAACAGGGCTTACCATAATGGAGGGATTTGGTCAAACCGAAACAACCCTTACCATTGCAAATCTCGTTGGAACCGAAGCAAAGCTTGGCTCTATGGGTAAGGCATCGCCGCAGTATGATGTTGATATCGTTGACCCTGATGGCAATTCGTTGCCTATAGGTGAGGTTGGTGAAATCGTTATTCATCTCGATAAGGGTACACCTTGCGGCTTATTCAGGGAGTATTACCGAGATGAAGAGAAAACCAACGAAGCAGTTTATGATGGTATGTATCACACAGGCGATACCGCTTGGCGTGATGAGGATGGATATTTCTGGTATGTCAGCCGTATTGATGATGTCATCAAGTCATCGGGTTATAGAATAGGACCCTTCGAAATCGAGAGCGTTATTATGGAGCTTCCTTATGTTCTTGAGTGCGGCGTTTCGGCGGCGCCCGATGAGGTGAGAGGTCAGGTTGTTAAGGCAAGCATCGTGCTTGTTAAGGGAACTGAGCCCACCGAGGAACTAAAGAAAGAAATCCAAAATTATGTTAAAGAACATACTGCACCTTATAAATATCCAAGAATAGTTGTTTTCAAAGACGAGTTGCCTAAAACCATCAGCGGTAAGATACAAAGAAACAAACTCTAATTTATATATTATATATAATATAAACCTGTTGACAAACCTAAAAAGTTGTGTTATCATTAGGTGTAACAAAGGCGTTGACGAAGAGTGCAAGGCATATTGTATTTAAGAGAATTGGCGGAACGGTGCGAGCCATAATGCAGTAGTTTTGTTTGTAGCTTCTGAGCCGAAGGGAAGAAAGCCGTGAAAGGCAAGTAGAACCCTTCCGTGATTGCTGCGTAAATGCATAGGAATTGTTGGATTCCAAGAGTGGCGGAAATTTTCCGCAATTTGAGTGGTACCGCGGGTATCTTGATTTTTAATCAATGCTCGTCTCAAAGTCAAAACTTTGGGGCGAGCCTTTCTACTTTAATTGGAAGAAAACCCCACAAAAGTGAGGATATGAGAATGAATCAAATCACAGGACTTGACTTTAAAATCAAAGAAATGGCAGGCAGAATTAAAGAACTGCGCGAGATTGTTAATCTCACTGTCGAAGAAATGGCGCTTAAAACCGATGTCAGTGTAGAGGAGTATATTGCTTGTGAAAACGGCGAAAGCGATTTAAACTTTGCTTTTATCTACCGTTGCGCACTTGCGTTTAATGTTAACGTTACTGATATTATTGAGGGTAAAAGCCCAACGCTAAAATCTTTCGTATTAACAAGAAAGGGCGCGGGTCAGAGAATTGAAAAGGCTCACGGAATGACCTATTTCAACTTAGCCTCTGCTTTCCAAAAGAGAATAGCTGAACCGCTTTATGTTCATAGCGTTTATGATGAGCAGGCTCAGAATAAGGATATTGAGCTCACAACCCACGCAGGTCAGGAGTTTGATATCGTAATCGATGGCTACCTTAAGGTGCAAATAGGCGAGCACATCGAGGTGTTAGGCCCGGGCGATACTATCTATTATGATAGTTCAACCCCCCACGGTATGATAGCTGTTAACGGAAAAGACTGTCTTTTCTATGCAATCGTTCTTAATACGAACGGAGAAGATATTTCGGAGTTCACTCATACTGCTGTTCACGCACCTGCTACCGAAAAAAGTGCAGTTGTTAAGGATGATAAGGATAGAATTTATAAGAAGTTTATCGATATCACCGAAAACGAAAAGGGAACACCCACAAAGATAGAGTTTAAGAACACCGATAAGTTCAACTTTGCTTTTGACCTTGTGGATACCCTTGCAGAAAAGAACCCCGATAAACTTGCTATGCTACATATTTCGCGTGATTTAACTGAACGTCGCTTTACCTTTAAGGATATGAAAAAGGCATCTAACCAATGCGCTAATTACTTTAAATCTTTAGGTATCAAGCGCGGAGATAAGGTAATGCTCGTTCTTAAACGCCATTACCAATTCTGGTTTAGTATGTTAGCACTTAATAAGCTTGGTGCAATAGCAATTCCTGCAACAAATCAGCTCGTTGCTCACGACTTTGAATATCGTTTCAATTCGGCGGGTGTTAGTGCTATTGTTTGTACTGCCGATGGTGATACTGCCGCTCAGGTTGATGAGGCAGCTAAAACCTCTCCAACTCTTACCACTAAAATTATGGTTGGCGGAGAGAAAGAGGGCTGGCGTAATTTTGATGAGGAATATACGCTTTACAGTACCCACTATAAACGCACCGAAGATGCGCCTTGTGGCGAAGATATGATGCTTATGTATTTCACATCAGGCACTTCGGGATATCCAAAAATTGCGGCGCATAATTATAAATATCCGCTTGGCCATTTCCATACTGCAAAGTATTGGCACTGTGTTGACCCTGAGGGACTTCACTTTACCATTTCGGATACAGGTTGGGCAAAGGCAATGTGGGGTAAACTTTATGGTCAATGGCTTTGCGAAGCAGCAACCTTCGTGTTTGATTTTGACCGTTTTGATGCTGCCGAAATTTTGCCGATGTTTGCAAAGTATAATATAACAACCTTCTGTGCACCACCAACAATGCTTAGAATGCTCATAAAACAGGATATTTCAAAATACGATTTATCATCAGTTAAGCATATGACAACTGCGGGAGAGGCGCTTAACCCTGAGGTTTCCCGCCAGTTTGAAAAGATTACAGGGCTTCAGATTTTAGAGGGCTTTGGTCAGACTGAAAGCACAATGATTATCGGTAATATGCGTGGGGCTAATCATAAAATTGGCTCAATGGGCAAACCTGCACCGATATATGATGTTGACATCGTTGATGCTGATGGTAATAGTGTTCCAACAGGTGAAACGGGCGAAATCGTTATTAATATTAAAGACGGTATGCCTTGCGGCCTTGCGGTTGGTTACTATGGCGACGAAGAGAAAACTCGTGAAGTTTGGTGTGATGATTATTATCACACAGGCGATACTGCTTGGCGCGATGAGGATGGTTTCTATTGGTATGTAGGTAGAGTTGATGATGTTATTAAGTCATCGGGTTACAGAATAGGACCCTTCGAAATTGAAAGCGTTATTATGGAACTTCCTTATGTTCTTGAGTGCGGTGTTTCTGCGGCACCCGATGAGGTAAGAGGTCAGGTTGTTAAGGCAAGCATCGTTCTTGTGAACGGCACCGAGCCAACCGAGGAACTCAAAAAAGAAATTCAAAACTATGTTAAGGAAAAAACCGCACCGTATAAGTATCCGAGAATTGTTGTATTTAAGGACAGTTTGCCAAAAACGGTTAGCGGCAAGATTCAAAGGAATAAGCTTTAATGGAATATAAAAGAATTACCTTGCTTTGCGGTCACTATGGAAGCGGTAAAACCAATATTGCGGTCAATATGGCTTTCGATTTAAAAAAGCAAACCGATAATGTTACAATAGCTGACCTTGATATTGTTAACCCCTACTTTCGCACAAAGGATAGCGCAAAGCAATTAGAAGAGGCGGGAATAAGACTTGTTTGCTCTGAATATGCGGGTAGCAATGTTGATATCCCGGCACTTCCGCAGGATATATATGCACTTACCGATGATAAAAACTCAAAGGTAATAATAGATGTCGGCGGTGATGATAGAGGAGCCTTGGCTCTTGGCAGAATAGCACCCGAGATTCTCGCCGAAAACGATTATGAGATGATTCTTGTAATAAATAAATTTAGACCCCTAACACCCGATGCCGAGTCAACGAAAGAGGTGTTAGCGGAAATAGAAACTGCTTGCAAAATTAAGTTTACAGGGATTATAAATAACTCTAATTTAGGTGAAGAAACCACCGTAGAGGATGTTATAGGTTCTTTTGCTTATGCAAAAAGCGTTTCTGATGCTACTGGGTTGCCAATTTTGGCAACTACAGTTAGCGAAAAAATATATAACAGTCTTGAGCAAAAAGAAAATTTCTTTTGTTTAAGGTTGCAGGATAAAATCAATTAAAGGAGTGGGAAATATGGCAAAATTAACCTTTAAAACCGATAATTGCAAGGGCTGCGGTCTTTGCGTTGGTGTGTGCCCCAAAAATATTTTACGCTTATCAAAGGATAAGATTAACAAAAAGGGTCACCATCCCGTTGAAGTAAGTGATATGAATGAGTGCATAGGCTGTGCTTTCTGTGCAACTATGTGTCCTGATTGTATTATAAAGGTAGAAAGGTAGTGAAAAGCAATGGCAGATAAGGTTTTAATGAAAGGTAACGAAGCAATAGCTGAGGCCGCTATAATTGCCGGATGCAGACATTACTTTGGTTATCCTATAACTCCACAAACAGAAATCGCTGCTTATATGGCAAAGAGAATGCCTAAAATCGGCGGTTGTTTCTTACAGGCTGAAAGTGAAATTGCCGCTATAAATATGGTTTATGGCGTGGCTTCGGCAGGTCTTAGAGTTATGACCTCTTCTTCGAGCCCCGGTATATCACTTAAGGGCGAGGGAATTTCATACTTAGCAGGTGCAGATTTACCCTCACTTATCATAAACGTTCAGAGAGGCGGTCCCGGTCTTGGCGGTATTCAACCCTCTCAGTCGGACTATTTCCAAGCAACAAAAGGCGCCGCTCATGGTGACTTTCATATGATAGTTTTGGCACCCTCATCAGTTCAGGAGATGGCTGATTTAACCGTTAAGGGCTTTGAACTTGCTGATAAATATCGTATGACCTCAATGATTTTGGCCGATGGTACTATGGGTCAAATGATGGAGCCTGTATCACTCGAATATGATATAGCTCCCGCACCCGAAAAGCCTTGGGCAACAAACGGCACAAAGATGCGCCGCGAACATAATATAACAAATTCATTGTCACTTGTTCCCGAAGAACTTGAAGAGCTTAACTTCGCTCGTTATGAAAGATATAAGACTATCGAAGAAAACGAAGTTATGTACGAAGAGTATATGATGGAGGATGCCGAAATTTGTATTGCGGCATTCGGTATTGCGGCACGTGTTGCTAAAAATGCTATCGTTAAGGCAAGAGAAGAGGGAATAAAGGTTGGTATGATACGACCTATTACCCTTTGGCCTTTCCCCAAGAAGCCTTTCGAGGCTGCTGCAGAAAAGTGTAAGCAGTTTATCTCGGTTGAGCTTTCTATGGGTCAAATGATTGAAGATGTTAAGTTGGCAACAGGTTGCAAAGCTCCTGTAACACTTTGTAACAGAGCGGGCGGTATGATTCCTTCACCCGAACAGGTGCTTGAAGCAATTAGAACCGCTAACGAAAACGGAGGTGCAAAATAATGGTAGTATTTGATAAACCACATGCATTGGCTGATATACCTATGCACTATTGTCCCGGTTGTACTCATGGTATAGTTCACCGCCTTGTTGCCGAGGTTATCGATGAACTCGGTATCGAGGGTAGAACTATCGGTATTGCGCCGGTTGGTTGCTCGGTTATGGCATATAACTATTTTAACTGTGATATGATTGAGGCGGCTCACGGAAGAGCACCCGCAGTTGCAACAGGTGTTAAAAGAGCAGACCCTGAAAATAACATTGTTTTCACATATCAGGGTGACGGTGACCTGGCATCAATCGGTATGGCTGAAACAGTTCACTCGGCTGCGAGAAATGAAAACATAACCATTATATTTATAAACAACGCAATTTACGGTATGACAGGTGGACAAATGGCTCCTACTTCACTTCCCGGTCAGGTTACACAAACTTCACCTTACGGACGTGATACCGACCATTGCGGTTTCCCAATCAGAGTTTGCGAAATGCTCGCAACACTTGATGGACCCGAGTATTTAGAGCGCGTTGCAGTTAACAATGTTAAGAACATAAAGAATGCAAAGAAGGCAATTAAAAAGGCCTTCCAAAACCAAGTTGATAATAAGGGCTTCTCACTTGTTGAGGTTATCTCAACCTGTCCTACAAACTGGGGCTTAACTCCCGAAAAGGCACTCGAATATGTTGATGAGAAGATGATTCCTTATTATCCGTTAGGCGTTTATAAAGACCGTTCTGCAAAGGAGGAAACAAAATAATGAAAACCACATCATTTTTATTTGCAGGATTTGGCGGTCAAGGTATACTTTTCGCAGGTAAATTTTTGGCCTACAAAGGCCTTATGGACGGTAAACAGGTAAGTTGGCTTCCTTCTTACGGACCCGAAATGCGCGGTGGTACTGCTTCTTGCGGCGTTATCATTAGTGATACACCCGTTGGCTCACCGATAGTTTCGGCTCCCGATGTTTTGGTTGCTATGAACCTACCAAGCCTTGATAAGTATGAGGATAGCGTTGTTCCGGGCGGAATGATTTTCGTTGATTCAACACTTATCGAGAGAAAAGTAAAGAGGGATGATGTTAGCGTTTATTATATCCCCGCAACGCGTCTTGCAGGTGATAACGCTATGCCCACACTTGCTAATATGATTATTGTTGGTAAGGTGCTTGATATACTCAAGGATTTTGCCGAGGAAAGCGTTGTAACTGCGCTTAAAAAGGTAATTTCCGCAAAGCGTGCCGATATGCTTGATACTAATCTTAAGGCAATGCAAATAGGTGCACAAAACTAATATTTTTGGAGATGTTAAGAATGAATATAGAAATTATTAAAACACCAACTCCTAAGGCAAAGCCCGATAGCTCTACCTTAGGCTTCGGCAAGATTTTTACTGACCATATGTTTGTTATGGATTATTCTAAGGAAGAAGGTTGGCATAACGCTAAAATTGTTCCTTTTGAGAATATTTC
>JAZUMI010000021.1:0-1719 GCA_045603505.1 Acutalibacteraceae bacterium | reverse complement strand
AGATCAAGCAGGTTTGCTTTCTTGGATAGAGGGATACGAAACAAAGCCCGAACTTATCTTTGTGAATCACGGTAATGAAGATTCCTGCGAGGATTTTAAAGATTTGCTCATTCAAAAGGGTTATCGCGCCGAAGCACCATTTAGCGGAACTGAATACGATTTAGCCACGGGAAGAATGACAATTTATACCGAAGGTAAACCCATTGACCGAGTGATAACCTACAAGGGCAATACTCGTGCTGATATAATTTTCAATGAGCTTGTCGCAACAGCCGAAAAACTATTGACTATTGCTAAAGGCCGCCGTGGCATGACAAATAAAGAAAACGCAAGACTGACTTCTCAAATTCGAGAACTTTGCGAAAAATATAAAGATTAGAAAAGAGGTAATCCAATGAGGATATGTGTATATGGAGCAGCATCCCCAACTATCGATAAGAAATATATTGATTTGGTTGAAAAAATGGGACAGGAAATGGCAAACCGTGGTCATTCACTTGTGTTTGGCGGCGGCGGTAACGGTCTGATGGGTGCCGCAGCAAGAGGTGTTAAATCCGGCGGAGGTTACATTTTAGGTGTTATTCCTAAATTTTTCGATGAAGAAAAAGTTGAGGCTATATGTGATTTCTGTGACGAGCTTATTCAACCCGATACAATGCGTCAGCGTAAGCAGTTAATGGAAGATAATGCAGATGCCTTTATCATAGTTCCAGGTGGCATTGGAACATATGAGGAGTTCTTTGAAATTTTAACGCTAAAGCAATTATGTCGGCATAACAAGCCTATTGCACTCTATAATATAATGGGATATTATGACGATATAAATTATGCAATGGAACAAGCTATGAAGAAAAACTTTATTCGTGATAATTGTAAAGAACTATATTATGTAACGGATAAACTTGATGATTTGCTTCGTTATGTTGAAACTCCGGTTAATAAAATAAGAACGGTCAAGGAATTAAAAGATGGTTAATGTTCGACTATTTGCTTTCTTAGAAAAAACGATACACGTATTAATTCATTTTGCTTTTTTGATTGTGTAGTAAATTTTACGAACCTTTTTTCATTAAGTAGCAAAAACCTCTCTGCTGAATTTCGGCAGAGAGGTTTACTCTATTTTGATGTTATAAAATATTTTCTTTACAATATCTTATATTCTTTGTTTCATCAAACTGTGTTTGCTGCAATAGATATACAGAAATCCACTGCCACGAAAATTCAGTGTTGTTTCGGCATTAATGATGACTGCAAGTACCAGGCGTGAAATAATTAAAGGAATAAGCAGGGCTTTTCGTGCTGCCATGCGTTTACAGTTCGGCTTTGAAAGTCGATAAAAAGGAGAATTATAAACAGCATAAAAGCGCCGCATTTCTACGACGCCTTTGCTTTATAATAAGTTTCTTTTATTGAAGTAGAACTAAAATATCCCTTTGTTATACTTTATCATTGCCTTAAAACTGATTACCAAACCAACAATGATACCGGCAATAAGGATTCCTGTTCCAATTAATGTGAACATCTCATTGTCAGTGTAGAGTGTCACAGCAGATAATCCGCTAAATACAATTATAGCGGCACCGATAATGATGGTTCCAAGACCAACCATCCGGCCAAAAGGAATCCGGTCTTCTTCAGATACTCTGCTTCTGTGATAAGAGTGCAACGATGATATATTGCCTTTCATATTTGAAATACCAAGAACAATACATACAACGC
>JAZUMI010000020.1:0-3048 GCA_045603505.1 Acutalibacteraceae bacterium | reverse complement strand
ATAATCGGTCCTTGTTCCGCCGATTCTCCCGAGCCGGTCTTAGAGTATATCTCTAGGCTTAGATTACTGCAAGATGAAGTAAAGGATAAAATTTTCATAATTCCTCGCATTTACACAAATAAGCCAAGAACAACGGGGGACGGGTATAAAGGGATGCTTCATCAACCAAATCCCGATGAGAAACCCGATATGCTAAATGGAATTTTGGCAATACGTGACATTCATCTTCGTGCACTTAAGGATTACGGATTTACCTGTGCAGATGAAATGCTATATCCCGAAAACTATCGTTATCTATCTGATTTATTGGCTTATGTTGCTGTAGGAGCTCGCTCGGTAGAAAACCAACAACATAGATTAACAGCAAGCGGACTCGAAGTGCCTGTTGGAATGAAAAACCCAACAAGCGGAGATTTATCAATTATGATGAATTCAATTTTAGCGGCACAGCACTCGCATACTTTTATATATCGCGGTTGGGAAGTTGAAAGCGGCGGAAACCCCTATGCACATGCTATTTTACGTGGATTTGTTGATGCATCGGGCAAGAATGTTTCAAACTATCATTATGAAAATCTCGTTGAACTAAATGAGCTATATAATAAAAATAACTTGTGCAATCATTCTGTTGTTATTGATACAAACCATGCAAATTCAGGTAAAAGATATTTAGAACAAATAAGGATTGCCAAGGATGTTGTTTACAGTTGCAATCATAATACCGACATCAAAGGCTTGGTTAAAGGGCTGATGATTGAAAGTTACTTGGAAGACGGCGCACAAAAAATAGGTGAGCACTGCTTCGGTAAATCCATAACAGACCCTTGCCTTGGTTGGGAAAAAACTAAAGATTTAGTTTTGAATATCGCAAATATGATTATATGAGGTAGAATCATGAATGTTTTTTTAGCTACACTTTCACCAATGGTAGTATTATTTATCTATTTGAGTATTGGATTCACTCTTAATAAAACAAAAATCGTTCCCGCAAACAGTGGAACAGTTATGTCGAAACTTGAAAATTTTGTTTTTGTTCCGGCTTTGATAATCAGTACTTTTTCAACAAACTGTACAATTGATTCAATAAAAAAAGACTGGAGAGTTATTCTTTATTCAATATTCGCATTAGCAATTGCATATTGTATTTCTTTTCCGTTATCATGTGCGTTTGCAAAAAAAGGTACTTATCAGAAGAATATTTACAGATATGCTCTCACTTTCGGTAACTTTGGTTTTATGGGTAACGCAATTGTTCCAGCAATTTTAGGCGGTGTGTTTGGCGATTCGGTTCTATACTATTATTTACTGTTCACCTTACCGCTACAAATTGCAGTTAACACTTGGGGAATATATGTTTTGATTCCGAAAGAAAACAGGGAGGGAAGCCCTCTAAAAAATCTTATAAATCCTATCTTTATTTCTATTATAATTGGCATGATATTAGGCTTAACAGGTTTAGGGGATAAGTTACCTTCATTCTTAACTAATGTGCTTACTAATTGCGCAAATTGTATGGCACCTGTTGCCATGATACTTACAGGTTTTGTAGTTGGTGGATATAACGTCAAGGAATTACTTTGTGATAAAAAAATTTATATAACTACATTTTTAAGACTCTTTATTATACCCATCGTCATTGTTGGAATAATAATTTTAATAAAGGCTCCGCCAATGGTAGTTTGCTTTACGCTCTTTGCTTATGCTACACCGCTTGGTATGAACACAGTAGTTTTTCCCGCTGCTTTTGGTGGTGAAACAAGAACAGGTGCATCAATGGCAATGATTTCTCATACACTTTCTATTATAACTATACCGATTATGTATAGTTTAGTTTCAATGATAATATAAAAAACTCGGGCATTAACGCCCGAGTTTTTTTTATTTTTGCTTTGTTGCGTACGAAAAATCAATATAACCGTTTTCAGCATCAAAAAATAAATTTTCAACACCATTTCCGTAACAAATTGTTGTGTTGCTAAAGGCAAGAGGGATAATGTTATAATTTTCTAAAAGACTATTTTGAATATCGTTGAGGTTTTCGTTTTCATTATAAACAATACCAAAATGCATTAAATAATCTTTTAGATTATTGTCCGCGGTCGAGACAGGGAAAACACTCATTAAATTGGTTTGTTCCGTAAGTTGCGAAGTGAGTTTTGTTTTGCTATCGGTTTCATTTATATTTACATAAGCACCGAGATGATGTTGCCAGTGCCCTGCAATAGCAGTAATAGTGTCTTTAAAATATCCGTTATCTTTATAGGAAAGCACGGCACCTGATGGAAATTTTTTGTCTTTTAGTTCATTCACAGAATTAAAATAGAGCGCTTTGCCTTCTTCAAAGTTATATTTAGTAAAATTATCTGTTATGTTTGCATCAGTATAAATGGAAGGGAATAGTGAGTTGGCAGGGGAAAAACCATTTTTCATTTTCAAAACGGCAGCATCGCTTTTGGCAAGTAATGCTAATGCTTTCCTGATATTAAAGGGTAATTCATCTGAAACTGTTAATACCCAACAGGTATTTTCAAAACTTTCGGTTTTTAAACCAAATGCTTCGGCATCTCTTGTCAATGCGCAATCTATAAACGAAGCATCGACATCATCTTCTTTTAGTAAATCAAGTGCTTTGCTTTTTTCATTTCTTGTAAGGAACACAGAAGCGTTTTTAGGAACAAAATCGCCGTTATAATTTTCGTTTTTTAAAAGTTTAATTTTGAAGTTTTCTTGGTCCCAACGCCTGAGTCTGTAACTTCCGTTTGAAAGGGTAGTATCGGCAGTTAAGCCATATTTGCCTGTTGATTCATAAAAGAACTTTTTGTTACACGGCATTGCGATTGAGGTGGCAAGTGTTTCGAAAAAGTTTTCATCATTACTGCATAGTTCTATGACTAGCGTTGTATCGTTTGTGGCATATACGCCGAGTTGATCAACATTAACCTGCTTTTCAAATACTTCCTGCGCATTTTTAATGGAAAAAACGCGCGAAACAAAAGGCGCATTTGTTTCGGGAGAAACGGCGCGCTTCAAACCAAACTCGAAATCATA
>JAZUMI010000019.1:0-25571 GCA_045603505.1 Acutalibacteraceae bacterium | reverse complement strand
TTCCTCAACCGCAATTTTGTATGCATTCATTGTGTTTTCATAGCCTGCA
This sequence comes from Acutalibacteraceae bacterium, assembly GCA_045603505.1. Classification (GTDB taxonomy): domain Bacteria; phylum Bacillota; class Clostridia; order Oscillospirales; family Acutalibacteraceae; genus UBA737. The sequence continues at coordinate 25,522 of JAZUMI010000019.1, read as the reverse complement.
AAGGCTGAAACCAACATAATAAGTGTGCTTTCGGGCAGATGAAAATTGGTTATAAGACCATCCATACATTTAAACTCATATCCGGGATAAATGAAAATATCGGTATCATCAGTTGCGGCAACTATTTTACCATATTTACTTGCCACGCTCTCTACAGTTCGACAACTTGTAGTGCCTACACATATAACTCTACCGCCGTTCTGCTTAGTTTTATTTATTATCTCGGCAGTTTCTTCGGACAACACATAATGTTCAGAGTGCATCTTATGGTCGGTTATTTCATCAACCTTAACTGGTCTAAACGTACCAAGACCGACATGCAAAGTAACATAGGCAATATTTATGCCTTTTCTCTTTAATTCTTCAAGCATTTCATCTGTAAAATGAAGTCCCGCAGTTGGTGCGGCGGCAGAACCTAAGTGCTTGGAATAAACCGTTTGATAACGCTCTCTATCCTCTAATTTTTCCTTAATATAAGGTGGTAGAGGCATTTGACCTACTTCATCAAGCACAGAAAAAAATTCGCCCTCGCAATTAAACCTTAAAATCCTGTTTCCGTTTTCAAGAACAGTTTCAACTCGAGCCGAAAGTTTATCACTAAAAACAAACTCATGGCCCTCTTTTGCCTTTTTACCCGGCCCTGCAATACACTCCCACAACATTTGCTCTTTTTGTTTAAGCAAAACAAATTCCACTACAGCTCCAGTATCAACACGGGTTCCGAATATTCGGGCAGGTAAAACCCTTGTATTATTAAGCACAAGGCAATCGCCCTTTTTAAGAAAAGTTAAAAGATTTGAAAAATTATCGTGTGATACTGCACCAGTCTCCTTTGAAAGTGTGAGCAAACGCGAGGTGTTGCGTGGCTCAATAGGAGTTTGTGCTATTAAGGTTTCGGGCAAATCATAATAAAAATCGCTCTTTTTCATATTTCACCATATATTTCTTTATAAAATAGTTTGACAAAGACTTTTTAGAATGTTATATTTATTTAATAGATATATTATATTTTAAATTAGCAGATATATCAACCCTCAATTTTAGAAAGTGTGTGAGAAAAAATGAAAAAGTACAATGTTGGAATTATCGGCGCTACAGGAATGGTTGGTCAGAGATTTGCTCTGCTCCTTTGTGACCATCCCTGGTTTGACGTTAAAATTCTTGCCGCAAGCGGACGCTCGGCAGGTAAAACTTACGAGGAAGCAGTATCGGGTAGATGGGCTATGACTTCACCTATCCCTGAAAATCTAAAGGATATAACCGTTCTTGATGCCGTTAAGGATATGGAGGATATCGCAAAGGCTGTTGACTTTGTTTTCTGTGCAGTTGATATGAAAAAGGATGAAATTAAGGCTCTTGAAGAGGCTTATGCAAAACTTGAGTGTCCCGTTGTTTCAAACAACAGCGCTCATAGACACACCGAGGATGTTCCTATGATTATCCCCGAAATCAATGCAGACCATCTTGAAATCATAGAGGCACAAAGAAAACGCCTTGGCACTAAAAAAGGCTTTATTGCAGTAAAATCTAACTGCTCACTCCAAAGCTATGTTCCTGCTCTTTATCCTATAGACGAAAAATTCGAAATAGACAAATGTCTTGTTTGCACCTATCAGGCAATATCGGGTGCGGGAAAAACATTTGAACGTTGGCCTGAAATGGTTGACAATGTTATTCCTTACATTGGTGGTGAGGAAGAAAAGAGTGAGCTCGAGCCATTAAAAATTTGGGGCAAAATCGAGGATGGAAAAATTGTTCCTGCAACAAGTCCCAAATTTACCGCTCAGTGCTTACGTGTTCCTGTATCGGATGGTCACATGGCGGCAGTTTTTGTATCTTTTAAGAATAAACCCTCAAAGGATGAAATAATAAATATATGGAAGGAGTTTTCGGGCGAACCGCAGAAACTCCAACTCCCACATGCTCCAAAGCAGTTTATCAACTATTTCTATGAGGACAATATGCCTCAAACAAAATTAAACCGCAACCTAGAAGGCGGAATGGCAGTATCTGTTGGCAGACTCCGTGAAGATACACAGTATGACTACAAGTTTGTTTGCCTTTCACACAACACTCTGCGCGGTGCTGCAGGCGGTGCTGTTTTACTTGCTGAACTTCTTTGTGCAAAGGGCTATATGGACTAATTTTTTGAGGAGGCGCTTTTCTTATGAAAAAACGCATTTTCACAGGTGCCGCAACGGCACTCGTAACCCCTATGAATGAGGATTTTAGTGTAAACTACGAACGACTCGAAAGCCTAGTTAAAGAACAAATTGAGGCCGGAATTGATGCTCTTGTTATCTGTGGAACAACAGGTGAAAAATCAACCCTTAGATACGATGAACATCTTAAGGTTATTGAACGCTCGGTAACTGCTGCAAACGGTAAAGTACCGATTATCGCAGGTACGGGAAGCAACGATACCGTTTACTCGGTTGAACTTTGTAATGATGCCGAAAAGGTTGGTGCAGATGCTTTCTTAATGGTTGCACCATATTATAACAAAACCTCACAAGAAGGTCTTGTAGCACATTACAGTTATATTTCTGACCGTGTTAATAAACCTATTATTCTTTACAATGTTCCCTCAAGAACAGGTGTTGCTATAAAACCCGAAACCTATAAAGAACTTTCAAAGCGTGAAAACATCGTTGCGGTTAAAGAGGCAAACGGAGACCTTTCATCTGTTGCAAAAACAAGATACCTTTGCGGCGATGACCTTGATATATATTCAGGTAATGATGACCAGATAATACCAATTATGTCACTTGGCGGCATCGGTGTTATTTCGGTGCTTTCGAATGTATTACCTCGCGAGACACGCGAACTCTGCAAAGCAGCACTTGACGGTGATTTTGCAAAAGCTGGTGCTTTACAGGTTAAATATACAGGTCTTATTGAAGCGCTTTTCTCGGATGTTAATCCCATCCCCGTTAAAGAGGCTATGAACATTTTAAATATGAACGTTGGCCCTGTAAGACTTCCTCTTTATCCTATGAAGGACTCATTAAAAGAAAACCTCACCTCAAAACTTAAAGAAGTAGGCGCTTTTTAAAAATTAATTTCAGGATGTGTAATAAATGATAAGAGCAATAATAAGCGGTGCTTGCGGTGCCATGGGCAGAAATGTTGCCGAGTGCATTGCAAACGATAGCGAGATAGAAGTAGTAGCCGGTGTTGATAAGTTTAACTCCGGTGCGCAGTTTCCCATCTTCAGCACATTTTCTGCCGTAAATGTTACTGCCGATGTTATAATTGATTTTTCAAATGTTTCGGTGCTTGATGACCTGCTTGATTTCGCCGTTAAAACGGGAACGCCCGCAGTAATTGCAACAACAGGTTACAGTGATGAACAGATAGAGAAAATCAAGGAATTTTCAAAGAAGACTGCTATTTTCTTTACATTTAATTTTTCCCTTGGTGTTAATCTTATTTGTTCACTTGCTAAAAAAGCTGCCGCTATTCTTGATGGCTTTGATATTGAAATTATTGAAAAGCATCATAATCAAAAACTTGATGCACCTTCGGGTACGGCAATTATGCTTGCAAACAGTATTAACGAAACATACGAAAACAAATTAAGTTACGAGTATGACCGCCACTCAAAAAGAGCTAAAAGGTCTAAAAACGAAATTGGTATTCATTCCATAAGGGGCGGCACCATTGTCGGTGAGCATGATGTTCTTTTTGCAGGTAACGATGAAACAATAACCATCTCACATGCAGCCACTTCAAAAAAGGTCTTTGCTTCGGGAGCTATTGCCGCAGCAAAATTTATTGTGAATAAACAAAATGGACTTTATGATATGAACAATATAATAGATTTTGATTAAATCAAATTTTATATAAACCTCCGATGCGCGTAAGCGTTATCGGGGGTTTATTTTTTTATGTCGGTTAATGTCGGGTTTTGAAAATTTAAACTGTTGCTTGTCAGGAGGGAAAAAAATGAGTGAAAGCGATAAGTTATTACAGAAAACTATGAAGAAACTTCTTAATGAAAAATTATCCGAAGCGGAAGTGCAGTCGCTTAAAGACGAGGGATTTGAATTTAAAAATCCGACAAGAAAGGCCGCAGTGATGATTGCTCTTTACAAGAAAGCCTCTTCCGGAGACCTTTCTGCAATAAAGGAGCTTCGTTCGATTGTGAGCGAAGAAAAGGCGGAGAATAAATCTTACAAAACGGTGATGATTGTTGATGATATCAAAAATTAAAATCACCGAAGCAGTGGGCAAAGGCTATGATGATTTCTGGAGTTGTAAAAAAAGATACAGGGTATTAAAAGGCGGTAAAGGTAGCAAAAAGAGTGCCACTACCGCGCTCAACTTCATATTCCGGATAATGAAGTATGAGAAGAGCAATCTGCTAGTTGTGAGGCAGGTTATGAACACACACAGAGATTCTACCTTTGCACAACTCAAATGGGCGCAGGAAAAACTCGGTGTTGCACATCTATGGCAAAATACTGTTTCTCCCTTAGAGATGACCTTTAAGCCAACGGGGCAGAAAATTCTGTTTCGCGGTTTTGATGATGTGCTAAAACTCGCATCCACAACAGTTCCTTATGGATATCTTAATTTTGTGTGGATAGAAGAGGCCTTTGAAATCTCAAAGGAAGCCGATTTCGATAAACTTGATTTATCTATGCCGCGCGGAAATATCCCCTCTCCCCTTTTTAAGCAAACAACCTTAACATTCAACCCTTGGAGTGCTTCACACTGGTTAAAAAGGCGCTTCTTCGATAATGAAAGCGAGGATGTTGCAACCTTTTCAACCAACTACCTGATTAACGAGTTTCTCGACCGAACCGACCTTGCCGTTTTCGAACGGATGAAAAAAACAAATAAAAGAAAATATGATGTTGCGGGACTCGGCAATTGGGGAATTTCACAAGGACTTGTATATGAAAATTGGTGCGTAGATACTCTACAAATCAAGGATGAAGAATTATACAAGTGGAAACACTTTTTCGGGCTTGACTACGGGTACACTAACGACCCCACCGCCTTTGTTGCTTTTATGGCAAATCCTATTGATAAAAAACTTTATATCTATGATGAATTCTATAGAAAAAGAATGCTCAACTGTGATATAGCCGAAGAAATTAAGAAAAAGGGATTTGCAAAAGAAAGAATCAGGGCGGATAGTGCCGAGCCTAAATCAAACGATGATTTAAAACGGCTTGGTATTTCCCGTATTATGCCCTCGGTTAAGGGAAAAGACAGTATACTCAATGGCATTGCACAGATAAGTGAATATGAAATTACCGTTCATCCGAAATGCGTTAATATGATAAACGAATTATCATCTTATGTATATGAAGATAAGCGTTCTGAAAGCGGCGTTGTTATGCCGAAAGACAGTGAAAATCACCTATGTGATGCCCTGAGATACGCCTTTTGCGATGTTAAGTTTTTCCATCCTGACAAACTTAAAAAACCCGAAAGTGAAAACCTATCGGGAATTACCCAAAGAGATTTTAAAGGAGGCTGGGACCTATGATTTATCTCGTACTTTTCCTTGCCGCAATTTGTGCTTTTTGCAGCGGATACATACTTGGTGTAACCAATCCGTTTCACAAAGGAAAAGCGGTAGAAAAAATCACAACACAGCACTTCGGTGACGGAAACATTAACGAGGAAATAACAAATTTTCTAAAATATGACGGCACCGAGCAAATCTAAATTAAATTCAAGGAGAAATATATGACCGAAGAGTTAAATTTTTGCCAACCAGAACAAAATGAGACGCCTGTATCTGCCGAAGGCACGGATACCACACCAGAAGATACATCGGAAATTAAAGTTCCTATCAAATTCAATAAGGAAATTAAAAACTTAAATCTTGATGAAGCGAGTGCCCTTGCACAAAAAGGTATGAAATTCGATTTGATTTCGGATAATTACGAAAGAATAAAGAATCTTGCAAAAACGGATGGTGTAAGCGTTACCGATTACCTATGCACTCTTGAGAGATTGCAAAGAGAGAGAAGAGAAGATAGTCTTACAGAAGAATGCGGCGGCAACAAAGACATCGCCAAACACATAATAGAACTTGAAAATTCTATTGAAAAGCAAGATGATAACGGACTTGCGGAACTGCTTGAGAAAATCCCCGAAATAAAAGATATAAATCAACTTCCCACGGCTGTTATTGAAGCTAGTAAAACCAAAGGCACCCGTTTGCTTGATGAGTTTTTAAGATACCGCTTGAATTTGGAAAACGAAAAAAACGCCCTGGCCGCTTCTCGTAAAAAGGGCGTTGATGCAACCATAGGTTCCCAGAACAGCGTAGCGGTAAAACACAATGCCGCAAGTGAGTTCTTAAAAGGACTTTGGGGATAATTTTTATTTATGTGAGGAAAATTTATGATTAATTCAATTGAAAATGCAGTAAGATACTCAGATGAACTTGATAAAGTATTTACAGGCAAGTGTGCAACAGGCTTTTTCGCCGATAATGCCCTTGCAACAAAGTTTGTAGGCGCAAAAACTGTTATTATACCTGATGTCGATTTTCAGGGCCTTGCAGATTATGACCGCGACACAGGTTTTTCACGCGGTGCAATAACAGTTCAGAATGCTTCCTACACAATGGCTATGGACCGTGCTCGTTCTTTACAGATTGACCGTGAGGATATGGATGAAACAGGAATTGCAAATCTTGCAGGAAAAATTTTGGGCGAATATGTTCGTACTAAGGTTGTTCCCGAATGCGATGCTTATGTTATCTCCAAACTCGCAGGTCTTGCAGCAACTCGTTCGAACACAATTGAGGGCGATATAAACAAGCCTTTTGAGGCTCTTTGCGAGCTTATCAACGAGGTACAGTCAACAGTAGGGTATGATGAAGAACTCGTTGCTTTTGTTGACAGTTATATGTATGCCGCTCTCCAGAATTCTTCAGAGATTTCCAAGATGATTACAGTTTCTGATTTTAAACAGGGTGATGTTAACCTTAAGGTTAAGTCTATCAATGGTGTTGCAATCATCCCTGTTGTATCAGAAAGAATGAAGACCTCTTACAAGTTTAAGCCAAGTGCCGAGGGTGGTTTTATTCCCGGTGAAAATGCAAGAGAAGTTTATATGCTTGTTTGTCCAAAGAGCGGCGCTCATCTTGTAAAGAAAACCGAAAAAATGCGTGTTTTCACACCCGAGCAGAATGTAGATGCAGATGCTTACAAATTCGATTATAGAATTTACTATGATGTTTTTGTTAAGAAGAGCGGTTTAGATGCTATTTGGGCTTGGGTATCCCCCGCCGTTAATATTAAAGTTCAGCCTAGAGATTTAACTCTCCAAGAGGGTGCTACCGCTGAAACCTTAAGCGTTTCGGCCGAGAGTGAAGGCACACTCACTTATCAGTGGTATTCCTGCGCTAACAAAAATGGAAGCGGCGCAGTGAAGATTAAGGGTGCTACTACTTCTAACTTTGATATTACCGAGGAATTACCTATAGGTAAATATTATTACTTCGCAAAGGTTATCGTTGATGGCATAGCAGGTGTTAACACCGATGTTGCCGAGGTAACTGTAGAATAATGTTTTTTGTAAGGTCGGCCTTTTGACCGACCTTACTTTTTAAAGGAAGGAATTTTACTATGAAACTTACTTCACAGCAAATATTCAAGGAATATAACGATGCTCTTCTCTTTAAAGAAACAATCGGCAAACGAGGCATTAGTGAACAAACTAAAATAAACGAACGGTTTTTTATAGGTAATCAATGGCATGGTGCTAACTGTGGCAATGAAAGACCGCTTGTGCGCTATAACATTATAAAAAGAATTGCCGATTATAAGATGTCACAAATACTTTCTTCCCCTATAAACATCGGTTTTTCTGCTGACGGCATACCTAACACATCCGATATGCGTTCGAGTATTGCAAAATCAAAAACCAAGTTATCCCGTGGCGAAGAGTTCGATTACTCCCACTATCCTGATGTTAATGAGGTTAACACCGTAATGTCAACCTTAAGTGACTACTACAAGGTTACAGATGAACGTGTTAATTTTTCAGGGATATGTGAGCGTGCTCTTAAGAGCGCCTACATATCAGGAAGTGCAGTTGTTTACACCTTTTGGAATCCCGATATTAACACGGGCACCTTTATGGGAGAAGATAATAAAACTGCTATAACAGGCGATATTGATTGCGAACTCCTTGATATAGAAAATGTGTTCTTTGGTGATGCTACAGAAAAAACAATCGAAAACCAACCCTATATTATTATAAGAAGTCTTGTAAATGCCGAAGCGCTTCTGCGCGAGGGTGTAAAATTTGGTTGCAGTAGCGAGGTTAAAAACTTTCTTTCTGAAAAGAAAAATGAAAAGGTTTTGCTCTTAACACGTCTTTTCAAGGAATATAATTCGGACGGTAGTTATACAATTAAATGTATAAAAGCAATAGAGAAGGGTATTTTGCGCAACAAGTTTGATACTATGCTTAAAAAATATCCCCTTGCACTTTTCACTTGGGAAAACACAAAGGATTGCATCTACGGAAGCAGTGAAATAACCTATTTAATTCCCAATCAGATTGCAATAAACCGAATGATAACTGCGAATGTATGGTCTATGATAACTCAAGGTATGCCCATGATGGTTGTTAACGGCGATACGGTTCCTGATAAAATTACCAACGAACCCGGACAGATTATAAAGGTTTACGGCACGAACGAAGATGTTGCAGGGTCGATAAAATATGTAACGCCCTCAAATTTCAGTGCAAATTTTGATTCAAGCATAAATATGCTTATTGAAAATACTCTCACACAGGGCGGAGCAAATCAGGTAGCCCTCGGCGATTCAAGAGCAGATAATGCAACCGCTCTTATGACCATGCGTGATGCAGCTATAATGCCTATAAGCCTCATTAAAAATCGTTTTTATGCCTTTGTTGAAGAGATTGCTCGTATATGGGTTGATTTCTGGATTACCTATTACGGAAAGCGGAAAATAAAGGTAGTAGATGAAAACGGCGTTTGGTACATGCCTTTTGCCGCAGATAGATATAAAAATCTTATAATTAACGCTAAGGTTTATACTACGGCAGGAAACACCTATGCCGAAAGCGAAACCATAAACGCTCTTAACACCTTGTATGATAAGGGGATAATCACTAAAAAGCAATTTATTAGACGCTTACCCGAAGGCCTTATTCCCGATACCGATAGTTTGCTTGGCGAAATAAATGATACGGAGGAAACAAATGATGAACGGAATTGAAATTATAAATAGAGCAATCCTTCTTTTAGGATATAACCGCAATCAATTCATTGATAATGCAAACGAATTCAATATACGAGCTCTTGACATTCTCAATAATATCTGTTTGGATTTAAAACTTCCTTCTGTAGCATCGCTCAACGATGTTATACATACAAGCGAAATTAAATTAAGCGCAATAACAACAGGAGTTGCCATGCTTTTGTCACTTCTTATCGGCGACAGTAATAAAAATATTATTTTCACAGGGCTCTACAACGCCAAAAGAGCAATGTCACTCAAGGAAACGGGATTGATCTCTGATGTTTTACCTTATGATGACGGAGGGGTGGATTAAATGAAAATAAACCCTGTAAAACAGACCATTCAAGAAGACTTAACCATCAACTGTTTTTCGGGAGGTATTAATAAAAGTGTACCTGCCAACTGTATAGAGGATAACGAACTTTCCGAGGGTGTTAATGTTTGGCACCGTGATGGAATTTTACAAAAGAGACCGGGACTTACCCCCATAACCACTTCTGTTATATGGGATGAAAATGTAAATTCATCCGAAGTTGTTAAATACAAACAATATCATAATCCTATATTTTATAACAATAAGGAGTACAAAGTTTTAACAACAGTTTATAGCGACCTTTACTCTTTTGAACGCCACAACGTGTTTCTCATTGATAGCGAGGGCAAACACATAAGCCTTGGTGCGTTAAACTTCGGTCGCATAGATTCCACAACCTTTTATCTTCCCTATAGCATCAACTTCTTTTCTGGGAAATCAAACGTTGGAACAGGTGTATTTGCTTTTGTAACCACCTATGAGCGAAGCGGTTCAGGTAAAAAAGAATATCATATATACGAGGCTATGGGGTCTGATAGAGATTGGGTTATTACAACCGATTATTACACACCTACCATATATGTTAACGGACATGGTGACAGTTTTGACTTTGCTCAACAAACAATAGCATATTCCTCAGACAAAAAGCCTTCTGAACCTGAATCAGTAAATATGCTCAATGGTCGTTTCAGAGCATATTTTTCTACAGACGGATATTCTTCTGTTTTCAGGCTTCCCGTTATGGATTTAGACCCCGAAGCAGATATAATCTGCAGACTATATCACACACCAAGTATGTTCGCAGAATGGGTAATACCTGCAGGGGAAAGTTCAGCAAAAAGTCCACAATATTCAAGTGAAATTATACTTACTGTAGACCGCAGAAAAGGCGTTTTCCGTTTCACGAGTGACGACACAGATTACCCAATTCCTTATATGCATCAGTATAAGGATAACAATCTTTACTTTGCCTCACAGGTTAAAAATGAAAACGGACTTGAAAACATAATTTCGTGTAATCATAGTACAAAAAACGGGGAATATCTGCTCTTTACAGGGGGTAACGAAAAAGGAAGATTGTTTTGTTCAAGAAGTGATAATCCCCTATATTTCCCTAAAAACTCATCGGTTTGCATTGGTGACTCCAATGAGGCAAGTACAGCGCTTATTAACTTTAAGGGAAATACACTTTGTTTTAAATCTAACCGAATTTATAAAGTTAGTATAAACGAAGGAGAGCGAATGGGCAGTTTATTTACTGATATAAACAAAGAATTTTTTAAACCGCCCACCATTACTTACGATAACATAAGCAACGAAATCGGCACCGATAATTCCTCTACTATATGCTTATGTTCAGGAAATCTTGTTTGGTTGGGCAACGATAACATTGTTTATAAAACCAATTCGCTAAACCCAGAAAGCATCAAAAATATATCTTTTAAAATACAGGATAACCTATCAGATGCTATTAAAGACTTTGCACCCTTTTTCACTGAGTGTTTTGCTGTAACTGCGGACGGTAATTATATTCTATTTTTAGGAAGACGTGCCTTCCTGCTCAATTTCTCGGTTAAAGGTATAAGATATCCTTCTGCTAATTTTAAACTAAAGAATGATAACTGTGCATGGTATTATTTCGAATTCCCCGAAAGATTACTTATTTCGGGAGGATTTTCTAAGGGTAACGATATCTTTTTTATCTGTGGCGATTCTGAGAAAGGAACCTGTTATCTTTCAAAATTTGCGGGAGAAAACGATATTATATACACGCCTGACGGAAATGATACCTACCCAATATCGTGCGTTGCAGCTACAAAACTTTTTTCGCTTGGAAATATACTCGGAAAAAAGATTGTAGAAAAGACCGAGATTGTAGCATCCGGAGAGATGGATGTTGAATATCTGGCTCCGCTATCAATAGCAAAATACAGACTCATAAGTGAAGATTATAACGACCTTTACATACCCAGTAGAGCAGATAAAAAATTTATTACATCAGTAGGAGTGAGGATGTTTGGCGTTAAATTTGCAACCAATAAAAAATTTGCACTTTCATCAATTTCACTTACATACCGCGAAGCGTTTTCTTAAAACAATTATTTCTCTTTTCCTTTGTTTTTGTCTTTGTGCGTGTGGCTCTTCTGTTGAAGAAAGTGAATATAAACACACCGCCTTTTCAGGCGGTGTGTGGATAACATATCTTGAACTTAATGAAATGTTAGAAAGCGAAAAAGGTTTCGAAAAAAGTTTCAAACAGGTGCTTGATAATTGCGAGAAGCTGGGCATCAGTGACATTTACCTTCATACAAGAGCTTTTTGTGACAGTATATTTGCTTCAGAATTTTTTCCGATTATAAAATCTGCCAAAAAGTTCAACCGAGATATTTTATCTTATATTACCGAGCAATGTCACGAAAGGCAAATTCGTATCCACGCTTGGATAAACCCATACCGAATATCAAACTCAACAAATGATATTTCTTCAATAGAAGAAAACTGTCCCGCGTATATATGGCTTAATGATGATAATGAAGAAAACAACCGATTTGTATCATTTACCGAAAACGGCATCTATCTTAACCCTGCGGAAAGCGGAGTGCGTAATCTTGTAATAAAGGGAATCAGGGAAATTTTGCTTAACTATAAAGTTGATGGCATACACTTTGACGATTATTTCTATCCCACCAAAGAAGAATCCTTTGATAGAGCAAGTTACAATGAATATAAAAAAGATAACGCTTCTCCCCTATCGCTTGATGATTGGCGCAGAGCGAATGTAAACGCTCTTATAAGCGGTTGTTATACTGCCATTAAGTTTATTGACAAGGATATAATATTCAGTATAAGTCCTGCGGCAGATATTGATAAAAATTATAACGATTTATATGCCGATGTTACTGTTTGGATTAAAAACGGTTGCGTTGACTACATAATGCCGCAGATTTATTTTGGATTTGAGTATCCTGCCGATGAATATAAATTTGAAAATCTGTTAAAGCAGTGGAGAAATCTATCCCTTGATAACGGAAACACGCCGCTTGTTATCGGTCTTGCTGCATATAAAATCGGTAGTACCGATAAAAACGATATTGAATGGAGCGAACGCAGTGATATTCTTGCACGACAGGTTGACCTTTGTAAGAAAAGCGAAGGCGTACTCGGTCACTGCTTTTTCTCCTACTCATCATTATTTTCTCAAAATGCAGAAAAAGAACTAACTAATCTTTTAAAGGAAAAATCAAATGAACAGTAACGTAATAGTTGCGCTAATTTCCTTTTTAGGTACATTCATAGGAACGCTCGGCGGTATAATCACATCAGGAAAACTTACCAACTACCGAATTGAACAACTTGAAAAAAAAGTTGATTCCCAAAACCGATTTACCGAGCTTGTTCCTATCATAGAAGAAAAATTAAAAGGTTTTGAGCGCAGAATATCAAATCTTGAAATAGGAGGTTTAAATTATGAAAATATCAAAATCAACGATTATAAGGACAGTTATGCTTTTCCTCGTAATCCTCAATCTGATTCTTGAAAAATGCGGTATTGATGTTCTACCTACAGACGAATCCACCATACTCGCATTAGTTGAATATCTTATAGAAATAGCAATCATTGTGGTTGGCTTTTGGTATAATAACAGTTTTAGTGAAAAAGCCCTAAAAGCACAGGAATTTCTTGAAAATTTAAGAAAGGAAGAAATAAATGTTTAAAATTGCACTCAGTGCAGGGCACGGTATTAACACAGCGGGTAAACGCTGTCTTAAAAAAATTGATAAAAATGAAACTCGCGAATGGGTTTTAAACAACCGTATTTGCACCTTTGTTGAAAAGGAACTGTGTAAATACGAAGGATACAGCGTCATTCGATTGGACGACAAAACAGGAAAGCAGGATGTTTCAATAACAAGTCGCACAAGCAAAGCAAACAAGGAAAATGCCGATATTTATATTTCGGTGCACCACAATGCAGGTATTAAAGGCGGAAGCGGTGGAGGAATTATGGCTTTTACCTACACAAGTGTAGGAGAAAAAACAAAAAAACTCCAAGCCCTGCTTTATAAAAAGTTAATTGAAAAAACAGGCCTTAAAGGCAACCGAGCAACACCTTTAGCAACCGCAAATTTAGGAGAACTAAGGCAAAGCAAAATGTCTGCCGTTTTACTTGAATGCGGATTTATGGATAGTACTACCGATACACCCATTATTCTAACCGAAGCTTTTGCAAAAAAATGTGCTTTAGCAATATGCGAAGCAATTGCCGAAACGGGAAATCTCAAATTAAAGCAAACTGCTACAAAAATTTATAGTGTACAAGTAGGCGCGTTTTCCTCAAAGGAAAACGCACAAAAGATGGTAGAAAAACTTAAAAAAGCAGGTTTTGATGCTATAATTAAATAATAACAAAAAAAATATCCACAGAACTTTCTGTGGATATTTTTTTGTTTTTTCTTTTAAATAGATGTTGTGTTTGCCACCGTGTAGATTTTCTCGTTCATAGTTTTGGTCATATTAAGCGCTTCATAGATATCCATATTAAATATCTCACCGCTTCTTGCGCATATAACCTTATTTCCAATGCCCTCGTTTAACAATTCAACTGCGGCATAACCCATTCTTGTTGCCATAACTCTATCACGAACAGTAGGTCTGCCACCTCTCTGAACGTGACCGAGTACGGTTGCACGTGATTCAATACCTGTTTTTTCCTGAATCTGCTTAGCTATATCCTCAACACCACCAACACCCTCAGCAACAACGACAATAAAGTGCTGTTTGCCTGTTTTCTTGGTGTTTTCAATCTTGGTGATAATCTCTTCTACACTACACTCAATTTCAGGGATAAGCACTGCGGTTGCACCAACTGCAATACCTGTATAAAGCGCAATATATCCTGCTCTTCTTCCCATAACCTCAACAACACTGCAACGGAAGTGCGACTGAGCAGTATCACGAATACGGTCAATCATTTCCATAGCGGTGTTCATAGCAGTATCAAAACCGATAGTATAATCGGTTGAAGAAATATCGTTATCAATAGTTCCGGGGATTCCAACACAAGGTATACCGTGCAAAGAAAGGTCACGTGCGCCCCTATAAGAACCGTCACCACCAATAACAACGACACCCTCGATTCCGTGCTTCTTGCAGTTTTCAATAGCGGCATTCATACCCTCTTCAGTTTTAAACTTGGGGCTTCTTGCGGTGCAAAGCACTGTTCCGCCTCTATGAATTATATCCGAAACCGAACGAACATCAAGATCTATAATATCGCCCTCAATAAGACCATTATATCCTCTGCGAATGCCCTTAACAGTCATTCCCATATCAATAGCAGTTCTAACGACAGCACGAACAGCCGCGTTCATTCCCGGTGCGTCACCGCCACTTGTTAAAACACCTATAGTTTTCATTATCTATCATCTCCAAAAGTTGCTAGTAGTTAACAATTTAACAATTTAAGACTGATTTTACCACATTTTTTTCCAATATTCAACAGTTTTTTCTTTACATTTGCACTTGTTTACTCAATAAACTTAACATTTTCTTTACCTATTATACCCCAAAGTGTTTCTAAAACATCTTTTTCTCCGCCAAAGCGTAAATTTTCGGGTGCTTTAAGTTTCTTTCCAGAATCAGTACAGAAAAAGATAACATCGCAAATATTTTTTGAGTTTTTCAGAGCATCACAACACCTTTTAAACTCTTCACATTCGGTATTTTTAATGCGAATATAGAGAGTGCCGCAAACGCTCTTTTCCACCTTTATACCCTTTACGTTTTCGGGGATTTCTTCAACCCGCTCGCAAACGATTTCGGTATCTCTATCCTCCATTTCGGAAACTCTGCCGTAAAAAAGAATAGGTTTGCCGGAGGTAAGAAGATGTTTATACGGTGTATATGCATTGGCAAAAACTGTTATTCCGACAGAACCGTACATATCTTCAATTTCGCCGTTTGCCATAATATTATTATTTTTAAGTTGACGCACCTTAAGGGAATTCACAATACCCGCAACACATACTCTGCTTCTATCCCCTATTTTTTTGTGAATAATATCGGTGGTTTTATTAACCTTAGAACTTTGTGCAAAACCTTCATATTCCTCCATAGGATGCCCCGACATATAAAGTCCAGTTGCTTCCTTTTCCATAGATAAAAGCATTTCTTTCGGCATTTCTTCATGAAATTCAGGTTTGAATTCTGTATCAACATCAAGTTCACTGAACATATTAAGTTGTCCTTCGCCCGAAAATCTCATTTCATTTTCAGCGGCAGAAAGCACACCCTCTATGCCGAAAAGCATGGTTCGGCGGTTGGCTTCAAGTGTATCAAGTGCGCCCGATTTTATAAGTCCTTCAAGTGCCCTACGGTTAAAATCTCTACCGTTCACACGCTTACAAAAATCATACATTGAGGTAAACTCGCCGTTTTCCCTTTCTTCCACAAGCCTTGAAATAAGACCCTTACCGATATTCTTGACTGCGGATAATCCAAAACGTATATTTTTACCATCGGGCGTAAAGCCGGATTCACTTCGGTTGACACTTGGCGGTAGAATCTTTATACCCATTCGTTTACACTCGGCGGTATAAAGTGAAAGTTTTGATGCATTATCCGCCATACTCGTCATCAAAGCGGCAAAATATTCTGCTGGATAGTGGCATTTAAGATATGCCGTTCTATATGCCACAACAGAATATGCGGCAGCGTGAGATTTGTTAAAAGCATAGGAACTGAATGCCGACATATCATCAAAGATTTTTTCGGCAATTCTTTGCTCAACACCGCGCTTTACGGCGCCCTCACACAAAACATTTCCCTTTTCATCGGTTTCGCCGAAGATAAAGAACTGCCTTTCTCTTTGCATAACATCGTGCTTCTTTTTAGACATAGCTCTGCGCACAATATCCGCACGTCCGAGCGAATAACCCGCAAGTGTTCTAAACACCTGCATTACCTGCTCCTGATAAACAATGCAACCGTAGGTTACATCGAGAATATCTTTAAGTAGCGGTGTATCATATTTAACATCTTGTGGGTTATGGCGGTTATTCAAATACTTTGGAATGGAATCCATAGGACCCGGACGGTAGAGCGATAACACTGCGGTTAAATCCTCTATACTTTCGGGACCTAATTGCCGCAATACATTCTTCATTCCGTCTGACTCGAACTGAAAGACGCCATCGGTTAAGCCCTTGCCCATCATTTTATATGTTTCTTTATCGTCTAATGAAACTTTGTCCATTGAAAATGTGGGGTCTTTCTTTCTTATAAACTTTTCGGTATCAGCAATAACGGTAAGGTTACGAAGACCCAAAAAGTCCATTTTTAAAAGTCCCAATTCATCAAGAGCCGTCATCGTATACTGCGTAACGATTGCTTCAT
Organism: Acutalibacteraceae bacterium; assembly: GCA_045603505.1. Classification (GTDB taxonomy): domain Bacteria; phylum Bacillota; class Clostridia; order Oscillospirales; family Acutalibacteraceae; genus UBA737. The sequence continues at coordinate 8,559 of JAZUMI010000019.1, read as the reverse complement.
CATTAACAGATAGCGGAACATACTCATTTACAGGCTTGTCCGCAATAACAACACCCGCCGCATGGGTCGATGCATGTCTCGGCATACCCTCAAGGGATATTGCCATATCTATTAAATCTTTAACTGTGGAATCGGTATCATATAAGCTCTTAAGTTCCTTTGAGCCTGCAAGTGCTCGTTCAATAGTCATACCTATAGATTGAGGAATGAGTTTTGCTATCTTATCACAAGTAGCATAAGGGATATCCATCGCTCTGCCGACATCCCTTACCGCCGCACGAGCCGCCATAGTTCCAAAGGTTACAATTTGCGAAACCCTATCGGTGCCATACTTATTAACAACGTAATCTATAACTTTTTGGCGGTTTTCATAGCAGAAATCTATATCAAAGTCTGGCATTGAAACCCTTTCGGGATTTAAAAAACGCTCAAAGAACAGGTTGTATTTAATCGGGTCTATACCCGTAATACCTATGCAGTATGCCGCAAGACTACCGGCACCTGAGCCTCTTCCGGGGCCTACGGGGATATTATGACTTTTAGCATAATTCACAAAATCGGCAACTATAAGGAAGTAATCAACATACCCCATTTCATTTATTACAGAAAGTTCGAAATCAAGTCTTTCAACATACTCTCTTTCGGGGTTGTTGCCGAATATTTTATATAACCCCTCGTAGCACTTTTCCTTAAAGAAAATAAAATGGTCACGTTCGCCTATATCAAATTTAGGTAATTTTATTTTACCAAACTCAAATTCTACATTGCAGCGTTCGGCTATCTTCACTGTATTTGAAAGAGCTGCTGGAGTAGCGGCAAAAAGTTCTTCCATTTCTTCGCCGCTTTTAAGATAAAACTCATTAGTTTTAAACTCGAGTGGATTTTCTTCGTTAATTTTTTTACCCGTTTGTATACACAAAAGAACCTTGTGCATTTTCTCATCTGTGCGATTTATATAGTGAACATCGTTGGTTGCAACTAGCGGTATATCCGTTTCACGAGATAATTCAATTATTCTTTTGTTTGTGATTTTTTGCTCTTCAATTCCGTGGTCCTGAATTTCGAGAAAATAATTATCTTTACCAAAGACAGTTTTATACCAAAGGGCAGTTTCTTTTGCCTTATCATATTCTCCACGTAAAATCGCCTTAGGTATTTCTCCGGCTAAACATGCAGAAAGGGCAATAAGGCCTTTGCTATGCTTAGCAAGAAGCTCTCTATCAACCCTCGGCTTTGAATAAAAGCCATCGGTAAAGCCCTTGGAAACAAGCTTTATAAGGTTTTGATAGCCCTCGTTATTTTCGCATAAAAGCACCAAGTGGCTATAATCGTTATCTATTCCTTTTTGCTTATCAAAACGGCTACGTGGTGCAACATAAACTTCACAACCTATAATGGGCTTCACACCCTTTTTCTTTGCCGCTTTATAAAAATCAAGGGCACCGTACATAACGCCGTGGTCGGTGATGGCAACACTTTTTTGCCCACGCTCTATCACCGCATCCATTAGTCTATCGATGCGTGTGCAACCATCAAGCAAACTATATTCAGTATGCAAATGAAGATGAACAAAATCCATATTGCCGCCCTCCTTTATTTTTTATTTTCGTATATTTCTATTATTCGTTTTAGTCGGTGATTTAATCCCGAAACGGTCACCGCCTCGCGTGAATATTCACATAATTCTTTAAGTGTTGCTTCGGGGTGTTGCTTTCGAAGAAATGCCGCACTTTTCAGTTCGGCAGGTAAGGTTTCAAGCATACCTTTTTTCTCAATAAATTCTATTGCTTTTCGCTGCCTTATAGATGCCTCAACAGTTTTGGAAATATTACCGCTATCGCAATTTCCTCGGCGGTTAATGTTGTTTTTAACACTTTTCATAATTTTGGTGTTCATAATATCGAGGCTTATATTGGTGGCACCAAGAGTGGTTAGTAAATCCTCTATCATAGAGCTTTCTTTCATATAAACAACCGAATATTTACCACGGGAAGACATTCTTGCGCTTATGCCGAACTCATTCAAAAAGGCTATAAGGCTTTCGGCGTTTTCCCTTGTTTTTGCTAAAAACTCGGCTCTATATTCTTTTTCGGGGTCATTTATTGACCCACAAGCAAGAAAAGCTCCCCTAAGAAATGCCACGGCGCAACATTCGTTTGAAAAAACCGAGGTGTTTATAATGCCATCCTCAATTCCGAAATCAACCGATGCCAAAATTTTAAGTCTATCAGCCTCTGATAATATTTCCGCCTTGTAGGTGGGACGTTTTTCTCCGCCGACGGTTATCACCGCATCGGCACCATAAACCTGACGGGCGAGGTCACAAAATAGTTTGGCAACGCTCTCGTTTCCCGTTTGAATAGACATTCGCTTAAAGGAAAAAGACCGTGAAAAAAGCATAAGCCCATAAATCAGAGCCTCTTTGCAGCATCTTCTCGTTTTAAATGCCACTAAATCATTCTTAACTTCTGTACAAAAAGACACTTCGGTCTCCTCCCTTCAAAATTTAGGGTGACAAGATTTGAACCTGTCGCCCTATCCCTTTAATATATCCCTGTGCGAAGTGTGACAGTTATATTTTTTATCCTTAAAATACTTGCATAATGTTTCGGCAAAGGTAACCGAGCGGTGTTTTCCGCCTGTGCAACCAAACGAAACTATCAAACTGCTCTTACCCTCCTTGGCATAGAGCGGCAATGAATATTCAACGAAGGAAATTAGTTTTTTCAAAAAGTTTTTGCTATCTTCATTTTCTAAAACATAGGCCTGTACATCGTTTTCAAGTCCCGTTTTGTTTTTAAGTTCCTCAATATAATAGGGATTCGGCAAACAACGTACATCAAAGAGTAAATCCGCCTCACTATCAGACCCATATTTAAAACCAAACGACTTGAACTCAACGGTTAAGGTATCGTTAATTTTTTTGCAAAGAAGTGCCGATAGTCTTCCCTTTAACTGAGAAAGCGAGATATGTGAAGTATCTATAACAAAATCGGCAAGAAGCCTTATTGAGTTAAGTTTTTCCCGTTCAATCGAAATCGCATTCTCAATACTTTTAGCACTGCTTGATAAAGGGTGCTTTCTGCGGTTTTCCTTGTATCTGCGTACAAGTACATCTGTATTAGCATCAAGAAAAACAATTTTATATTCTATTCCCTGCTCCTTAAGGCGCAAAAGCACTTCTTCAAGTGCGGAGAACATCTCTCCACCTCTGATATCTGTTACTATTGCAACCCGTTTAAGAGGATTTTCGCCTCTGTACGAAAGTTCAAGAAATGATGGGATTATAAGCGGTGGAATGTTATCAACACAATAGTATCCCATATCTTCGAGAACGTTTGCCGTATGCGACTTACCCGCGCCCGACATTCCCGTTACAATTAGCAGTTCCATTAAAGGTTTTCTCCTTTTCCTATGAGTATAACTTCTGGTTCTAAATTAACACCCGTTTGATTTAAAACTGTTTGTTTTATAAATGCTATAAGCGCTTTTACATCGGCACAGGTAGCACCATCTTTATTGATAATAAAGCCTGCGTGTTTCTCGCTCACCTCGGCGCCGCCGATTCGCTTGCCCTTAAGACCGCACTGCTCAATAAGTGTTCCCGCATAGTTACCGACTGGTCTTTTAAACACACTACCGGCGCTTGAAAACTCAAGCGGTTGCTTGGAAAGACGCCTGTTCATATAGTCATCCATATCCGAAGATATTTCATCCTTTTCACCTTTTTTAAGTTTAAAGGTTGCCGAAACAACTGCCATACCACCCTCTTTGAAAAGACTTGTGCGGTAGCCTAGTTTCATATTTTCTTTTTCTATCTTTACAATATTTCCATTATCATCTAAAACTGTTGCGCTAACTATCACATCGGAAATTTCGCCGCCGTAAGCACCTGCATTCATATAAACGGCGCCGCCGACACTTCCCGGTATGCCATAAGCAAATTCAAGACCTGAAAGACTATTTTCCTTTGCCGCTCTGCACACCGCCGATAAAGATGCTCCAGCACCGCATATTATAGTATCGCCGCTCACTTCAATTTCATCGAGACCTAAAAGTGAAATTACTGCGCCCTCGATTCCCTTATCCGAAACGAGCAAATTAGAGCCCTTTCCCAAGAGGAAATACGGCACACAAAATTCCTTCGCCTTTCTTATAGCAAGGATAAGTTCTCCTGTATTCTTAACCTTTACAAATATATCCGCATTGCCGCCGATTTTAAAACTTGTATGATTCTTCATCGGCTCTGATAGCAGATAATCTATGCTATTTTCTTTTAAAGAATTTATAAAATTATCGAGTTTCATAATTTCTCCTAAAAACTTTTTTTAGAACGGATCAACATTCTTTTCAACACTCTTTACAGGTGCATCATCAGTCATACCAAGACGTTGGAGTAGGTCCTCCGCCGAGTTATAACCAAGCTTCTTCTGGCGGTTGTTCATAGCCGCAACCTCGATTATAATCGCAAGGTTTCTACCTGGCTTAATCGGTATTGTAACAGATGGCACCTTAAGGTCTAATATCTCGGTATATTCATCCTCAAGACCCATTCGATTGTAAACCTTATTTGCATCCCACTGCTCCATATTTATTACAAGGTCAATTTTTTCGGTTAGTTTAACAGCACCTGCACCGAAGATACGGCTCGCATTTATAATTCCGATACCGCGAAGTTCAATAAAGTGACGGATATTATCAGGGGCTGTACCAACGAGTGACTTGTTTGACACTCTGCGGATTTCAACCGCATCATCGGCAATAAGACGGTGACCACGCTTTACAAGCTCCATAGCGGTTTCGCTCTTACCAACGCCGCTCTCACCGAGAAGTAAAATACCCTCACCATAAACCTCAACTAAAACACCGTGGCGTGTTACTCTCGGTGCCAAGTGAAGATTTAAGAAGGCTATAAGTGCCGAAGTGAAATCCGAAGTACTTTCAGCAGTACGAAGTAGCGGCACACCATATTCCATAGCGATATTAACATACATATCCGAAACCTGAAGACCTCTTGCGATAATTACCGCAACGGGTTTTTTAGAGAAAAACTCACGAAGTCTTTCCTCGGCATCCTTATCGCTAAAGCCATTTAGATACCCTTGCTCACTCTTTCCAAAAATTTGAACTCTATCCCCATCGAAAAATTCATAATATCCCGCCATTTGAAGACCCGGGCGGTTAATCTCAGGGATAACGATTTTTATCTCCTCCAAATTTTCAGGCACATAAAGTGCTTCAAGAGAGAACTCTTTTATTATTCTTGTAAGTTCAACCGAATATTTTGTTTTCATAAACTTCCACCTCGAAAGTATAATTATTCAAAATAAGTATACTATATATTACTAAAAAAATAAAGTATTTTATATCCTTTTTTCTTCTTTTCCTTGAAAAGTTGCGCCTTTGTATGTATAATTGTTTAAGTGATTAAACTTAAAAGGATGAAAAATTATGAAGCTTGGTATGGTGGGACTTCCAAATGTTGGAAAATCTACACTCTTTAATGCAATAACAAATGCGGGGGCGCAGTCGGCAAATTATCCGTTCTGCACCATTGAACCGAACGTTGGTATGGTTAGCGTTCCCGATGAAAGACTTGAAAAATTAGCCGAGATTTACAGCCCCGATAAATTCACACCTGCAGTTATTGAATTTGTTGATATTGCAGGTCTTGTTAAGGGTGCATCTAAAGGCGAAGGTCTTGGAAACAAATTCCTTTCAAATATTCGAGAGGTTGATGCTATTGTTCACGTTGTTCGTTGTTTTGAAAGTGATGATATTATTCACGTTGAGGGAAGTGTTGACCCTGCTCGTGATATTGAAACAATAAACCTTGAGCTTATTTTCTCGGATATTGAAATTGCAACACGCCGACTCGATAAGGCAAGCAAGGCGCTTAAGGGTGACAAGTCTTTTGCAACCGAGATTGATTTCCTCAAAAGGCTTATCGCCCACCTCGAAAACGGACTTCCCGCAAGAAGCATTGAAATTCTCGATGAAGCCGAAGTGGATATTCTTAATACCACCTCTCTTCTATCGGCAAAGCCTGTTATCTACGCTTGCAATATGAGTGAAAATGATTTTTCAGGCGGCATTGATGATAACCCCCACCTTGCAACAGTTAAAGAAATTGCTCTTCGTGAAAAGGCGGAAATTCTTCCTATTTGTGCCGCTCTCGAGGCTGAAATTTCAGGTCTTGATGATGAAGAAAAGGTTTTATTCCTTGAAGAGCTCGGTCTTGAGCGTTCAGGACTTGACCGTATGATTCAAAAGTGCTATTCACTTTTAGGTCTTATTTCCTACTTGACTGCAGGTAAACCCGAGGTTAGAGCCTGGACAATAACCGAGGGCACCAAGGCACCTCAAGCCGCAGGAAAAATTCATACCGATTTTGAGCGCGGTTTTATTCGCGCCGAGGTTGTAGCTTACGATGACTTTATGGCTTGCGGCGGAAATATGGTTGCCGCAAAGGAAAAAGGCCTTGTTAGAAGTGAAGGCAAGGAATATGTTATGAAGGATGGCGACATCGTTCTGTTTAGATTTAATGTTTAAAAATCAGGGTTATCTCTCTTCTGAGGGATAACCCTGATTTTTGTTATAGCTTGAAAATTTAGCGAATGAATGTTATATTGAAATAGTTAAAGCTTTATTTCATAAGATAGCCTCCCTCTGACGAGGGAGGTGGCAAAACTTCAGTTTTGGCGGAGGGAGAGAATATGAAAAAATACAATAAATCAAATATCCCTCTTGCAAAAGCGCTACGAAAGAATATGACACCATGGGAAAGAAAACTATGGTATGAATTTTTGCGAAATTATCCTATTCGCTTTCAAAGGCAAAAAGCCATTGGAAATTACATAGTAGATTTCTATTGTGCAAAAGCAAGGCTGACCATTGAGCTAGATGGCGGTGGCCACTATACTAAAGACCAAATAGAAAAAGACACTATCCGCACAAAAGAATTAGAAAGCATGAATTTAACAGTGTTGAGAATTTGCAATTTAGATATTGACCGCAATTTCAATGGTGTGTGCGAACATATAGATTTAGCGGTTAAAAAGTCTCTCCCTCAGTCAGCTTTGCTGACAGCTCCCTCATCAGAGGGAGCCGAGATTGTTATTAAAAAAGTATAGGTTACGAGGTGTGGTTTATGTTTAATGCCTTAAAGACTCCATTTGAGGATAGTTCTAAATTATCGTGGGATGAATACCCACGCCCACAGTTAAAGCGCGATTCTTATATTTCGCTTTGCGGAGAATGGGAGCTTTCCTTATTTAAAAATGAAGAAGAAACCTCCCTTGGCACCATTACCGTTCCCTATCCACCCGAATCAAGAATATCAGGGATAGAAAGACAGCTCGAAAGAAATGAAAAATACATATATCGCCGCACTTTTTCACTACCCGTTGGCTTTAATAAGGGCAAAGTTTTGCTTCATTTTGGCGCTGCCGACCAAATCGCAAAAGTATTTATAAATGAAAATTTTGCTTATGAAAATATAGGCGGTTATCTTCCATTTTGTGCCGATATAACCGAGCATTTAGCCGATACAAATACCATAAGCGTTGAAATTACCGATACACTTGATACCGATATTCCTTACGGAAAGCAGCGAAAAAAACGTGGCGGAATGTGGTATACCCCAACGAGCGGCATTTGGCAGAGCGTTTGGCTCGAAAGTGTTCCCGAAACTTATATTGAAAGCATCAAAATAACACCAACACTCGATAGCATTCATATTGAGGTTTTCGGCGGTGAAGAGGAAAAGGAGATAACCATTTTTGCCGAAGAAAAGGAAATCAAGCACACCTTTAAGGGCAACGAAACAACCATAAAAATAGAAAGCCCTATTCATTGGTCACCCGAAAACCCTCATCTTTATAATTTCTCACTTAAAAGTGGCGAAGATAAGATAGATTCATATTTTGCTCTTCGCACAATATCAAAGATAGAGAAAAACGGAAAAGCCTTTATTGCGCTAAACGGAAAGCCCTATTTCTTCCACGGCGTTTTAGACCAGGGATATTTTTCGGACGGAATATACACTCCCTCTTCCCCTGACGGTTATATCTTCGACATTCTTACCATGAAAAGTTTAGGGTTTAATACCCTTCGCAAGCATATTAAAATCGAGCCCGATTTATTCTATTATTACTGCGATAAATACGGAATGATTGTTTTTCAGGATATGGTGAACAATGGAAAATATAGTTTTCTTGTTGATACCGCCCTACCGACAATAGGCTTTAAAAAGGGTATCACTCATAAGGCGACCAAAAAACGCAAGGAGCTTTTCGAGGAAAGCTGCAAAAACACCCTTTCTCACCTTTATAATCACCCTTGCGTGTGCTATTACACGATATTTAACGAGGGTTGGGGGCAATATGATGCCGATAGAATTTATAAGGAATTATCCGCCCTTGATGAGAGCCGAATTTTTGATAGTACTTCAGGTTGGTTTTTTGAAGGATGCAGCGATGTTGAGAGCCATCACATCTATTTTAAAAAGTTAAAATTCAAAAAGGGATATAGAAGGCCGCTTATCCTATCGGAATTTGG